>NZ_JBGTHY010000196.1:0-10632 GCF_041745955.1 Pricia sp. | reverse complement strand
AGGACGCCTTTATGTTGCCGATCCTTGAAATTTCCATCACGTTCAGTACGCTGTACCTGGTCTTGGGGCAAGCGGCCAATATCGTGGGCGTGGTCATGGCGAAAACGGTATCCGATAGGTTCGGAAAGAAAAAGACCTTTCTTTGGGCCATGATCATCGCCTCCATATTAAGCTGTATATTTTTCTGGTTCAGGGAAGATAACCTTGCGTTAATCTTTGTTTTCCAGTTTCTGATCAGTATCTGTGCCGGTATCATTTTTCCGCTGCTGTGGTCTATGTATGCCGATATCGCCGATTATTCGGAATGGCAGACCGGGCGCAGGGCAACGGGACTCATATTCTCATCCTCATCGATGTCACAAAAAATGGGATGGACCTTGGGCGGTGCCGTTACCGGATGGATGCTCGCCTACTACGGTTTCGAGGCCAACGTCGCACAGACGGAGGAAGCAAAAACAGGCATACGGATGATGCTCAGTTTTATGCCCGCCATCGGGGCTTTTTTATCCGCCGTGTTCATCTTTTTTTATAAACTGGACGACCCTACCATGATAATGGTCAACAAAGAACTGACAGAGCGAAGAGCCAACGAAGAATAAAATATCACCTTGAGCGCCCGCCAGAATGACATCAGCAGGCAGGCAATCGAAAGACCAAATTCCAAATAAAAATTCCCCCCGAGGCTTCGGGGCCAAAAAAATAAATTGCAATTCCAAATGAACAAAAAAATGACCCTACCCAAAACTGCGGACACCTTTGACCAGTTATTCCAAGAACACAAAAAATTGATACAAAGAACGAACAGCCCCTTACCGAGTTCCAACGGTATTTTTCAACGCTACGAACATCCGATAATTACGGCCGCACACGCACCGATACACTGGCGGTACGACCTTTATGAAGAAACCAATCCGCATGGGCTCGAACGGATCGGCATCAACGCGACCTTTAACGCCGCTGCCATAAAATGGAAAGACAAATACGTGCTCGCCGTTCGGGTGGAAGGTAGCGACAGGAAATCTTTTTTTGCTTTTGCAGAAAGTCTGAACGGCATCGATAATTTCAAATTTTGGGAACGGCCTTTGCTGCTTCCCCAAAACAAGGATGAGGATATCAACGCCTATGATATGCGCTTGGTTCGGCATGAGGACGGCTATATCTACGGCATCTTCTGTACCGAAAAAAAAGATCCCAATGCCCCCAATGGCGATACCTCTTCGGCCATCGCCAATGCAGGCATCATCCGATCCAAAGATCTCGAAAATTGGGAACGGCTTCCCGACTTGATTTCCAATTCGAACCAACAACGCAATGTCACCTTGCATCCCGAATTCGTAAACGGCAAGTATGCAGTTTATACCCGGCCCCAAGACGGATTTATAGATACCGGTGCCGGTGGCGGTATAGGGCTTGGATTTCTCGAGAAAATGGAGCATCCCCAGGTTATGGACGAGGTCATCATCAATCCCAAAAAGTATCATACGGTCTATGAACTTAAAAACGGCCAAGGCCCATCCCCCTTAAAAACAAAGGACGGATGGCTGCACCTTGCCCACGGAGTTCGCAACACGGCAGCGGGATTGCGGTACGTACTATATATGTTCATGACCGATCTGAACGACATCCAAAAGGTCATCCACCAGCCCGGCGGCTATGTGCTGGCGCCCAATGATGCGGAGATTATCGGCGACGTCGGTAACGTCTTGTTTTCCAACGGATGGATCGCCGACGACGACGGAAAGGTGTTCGTCTATTACGCCTCCTCCGATACCCGCACGCATGTTGCTACCTCTACCATCGATATCCTAATCGATTATTGCAAGAACACGCCCGAGGATAAATTGTATTCCAACGGATCGGTCGAGACTATTTTGGAATTGATCGAAAGGAATAAGGGCCTATATTAAAATATTATGCAAGAGGAATTCTCAACGAAGGTCAAATCAGAACTGAAAAATATCCTAGACTTTTGGCAGAAAAACGCCCCCGATTTTGAACACGGTGGTTTTTTGGGCCGCATAAACCATTTTGGCACGACAATTCCGGAGTCTCCCAAAGTTATCATTCTTAATACCCGTATTTTATGGGCATTTTCCGCGGCATCCAATCATTATGGGGACGACCGTTATAAAAGCGAATGCGAGAGGGCCTATTCCTATTTACTAGAACGCTTTAAGGACTCTTCGCAGGGCGGTGTTTTCTGGGAACTGGATTACTTGGGACAACCCACCAACCGAAGAAAACAAGTGTATGCGCAGGCATTTACCATCTACGCCCTTTCGGAATATTACAAGTTCTGCCAAAAACCCGAAGTCTTAAATTGGGCCATGGAACTCTTCAATCTAGTCGAAACCCATGCCCTCGACCTTGATTTAGAGGGATACACCGAAGCTTTCGCCGAAAATTGGGATGCTATCGAGGATATGCGCCTGAGCGAAAAAGACCTCAACGCCCCCAAGAGCATGAACACCCATTTGCATATTATGGAGGCCTATACCACCCTTTTTGAGGTGAATCCGGGTGCCAAAGTCCGGCAAGCCCTTGAAAACCTGATACTTTTATTTTTGGACAAATTCGCTTCGGACAACAACCATTTTAAACTCTTTTTTTCAGAGGATTGGAAAAACCTATCTTCCGAGGCATCCTACGGGCACGATATCGAAGCGGTCTGGTTGATGATACATGGTGCAAGAACGCTAAAAGATACGGACCTCATCCAAAAAACCGAAGCCTTTGCCGTTACGGTTACCGATACCTTTATCAAAGAGGCGCTGGACGAAGACTTTGGTGTTTTCAACGCCATCGATTATAAAACGGGAAAGTTGGATGCTGACAAACATTGGTGGCCCCCTGCGGAAGCTATCGTGGGTCTTCTTTATGTTTCCAAAATTACAGGGGATGAAAGTTACAGTTCCGTTGCACAAAAGATATGGCAGTTCATTGATGACGAAATTATCGACCACAACAACGGGGAATGGTTCTTTCGAGTAGACCGACAAGGTAAACCGTATATCAATGAAAACAAGTTGGGACCTTGGAAAGCCCCGTACCACAATAGTCGAGCTTGTATGGAAATCATAAAATTGTTAGCTTAGGAGACTTGAATGAATTGCTTACCATTAAAAAATGAAAGCAACACCCATATTAGACATCAAACCTATTCATGGTGAAGGGCCGCTTTGGTGCCCGGCGCAACAAAAATTCTATTGTGTCGACCTTATAAAGGGATCTTATTTTAAGGTGGATTGGAAAACGGGAAAATCACAGGAATTCAATGTAGGCCAAGAACTGGGCGTAATCGCCCTTTGCGAGAGCGGAAAAATAGTGGCTGGCGTCAGGGACGGTTTCGGTTTTTATGATGGGACCACCGATCGTTTGGAACTGGTTGCCAATTCTCCCGAAATCGATGTCCCCGAAAGACGGATGAACGATGGGGCCGTCGACCCTAAAGGCCGCTTTTTTGCGGGCACTATGGAATATGACGGAGTCAATCCTACGGGAAATCTCTATCGCTTGGATGCCGATCACAGCGTACATCAGTTGGAAACTGATATCTTTATCACCAATGGAATGGGATGGTCTCCCGACCAGAAAACCTATTTTATGATCGATACGAGCCGCAATGTTCTATATGCCTACGATTATGACATCGAGACCGGAAATATTTCCAACAGAAGAAACCATATCGAATGGTCCAAAAACGAATTTCCGGATGGTATGACCGTTGATAGTGAAGGCGGGTTTTGGGTGGCGATGTGGGAGGGATCCAAGGTCAGTCATTTCAACGCCGAGGGGCATTGGATAGAAGATATCGCGGTACCGGTACGACACGTTACCAGCTGTTGTTTTGGGGGCGAGAATCTGAAAATACTTTTGATCACTACTTCCCGTATCGATTTATCGAGAGAGGAGCAGGAAGCAAATCCCCTTGCTGGACGCTGTTTCGCCGTAGAAACGGATACTGTAGGGCAAGTAGAACCTAAATTTAAAGGATAATGGCAAATGTAATCGTAACAGGTGGTGCAAAAGGCATCGGTAAGGCCTGCGCCGAATATTTTCTTAATCAAGGGGATTCGGTTATCGTGTTGGATTTGGACAAGGAAGCCCTCGACAATTTGAACCAGGGAAAGGGAAAATTAGTATCGATAATTTGTGACTTTTCAAAGGATAAGGAAGTAAAAGAGGCCATCGAAAAAGGAATATCCGAAATTGGCGAAATCGACGTGCTGGTAAACAATGCGGGCATTCAACGGTACTCTACCGTAACCGAGACGACCGAGGAAGAATGGGATCTGGTCATGAACGTGAATCTCAAAAGTGCTTTTCTGTGTTCGAAATACGCCCTGCCATCGATGCAGAAAAAAGGGAAAGGCGCGGTCATCAACGCGTCCAGCGTCCAGGCGTTTATTTCACAGGAAAGGGTGGCGCCCTATACCACTTCAAAAACGGCCCTATTGGGGCTGACCCGGAGCATTGCTGTTGATTATGCCCCCAACATCCGCTGTGTGGCGGTTTGCCCGGGAACCGTTGATACGCCCATGTTGCGGGATGCGATTTCTAATCACTGCGTACCGAATTGAAATTAAAAAATCACTTTAGTTGGGACTGTTTCAAGATGCTGTTAAGCGTTCCCCTGGGAACTTCATCGGAAATCCGATGGTAGGCAACGGTAACGATACCCTTTTTATCTTTATGCTTAAAGGCGCGATGGCTCCCTTTTTGGCGTACTTGGTACCAGCCGTCCTTCTCGATCATCTCAACGATCTGCATGTACTTCATGTCCCGGTGATTACCAACATTTGTGAATCGGAAGAAGGTTCAGGAATGACCAAGCCTTCGTCGGCCATTACTTCCAAATGTAGGGTCATGGCCTCGATAATGTTCATCTCGATCTCCTGCCTGTCCGCTCCTGCGGAAGTACAACCTGGAAGGTCGGGTACATAGGCACTATAACCGTCCTTGGACTTCTCGTAAATAACAAGGTATTTTCTTGTGCTCATAACCATACTCTTTATTTGTTGTATTAATGTATCGAATCCCTAAATATTATATTACTATAAATTTACCATTAATATGCGTTTTAGGCAAACGAAATGCGCGGCCGAGCTTATCAAGGCTTGGGTGGTGTCGTTGCGCATTTCCGTCCTGCCGGAATAGGTGAACGCTGTCTGCGCCGCGTTAAAAACCTCATATTTCTTTTCAGTACTAGTTTTACACAAAAGCATAATACTTAGGATGAAAAGCAGAAACAATTTAGGGTACATAATCGTCGTTTTTCGGTTAAAAAAAGGAAAAGTTATTACGTATGGCTCCCATTGAAACGAAAGTACTTTGTCATTCCATCGAGAATTTCCGGAGGGGAGCGTTATTAATTATGGCTCTAATATAGACGAAAGAACCTGGTCATCCAATTGTATATTTTCGGTCTTGTACAGGATAATCTGCTTCTTATCGGGGTTGGGCAAATTAATCTGGTCCATGGTAACACCCTCCACATTATCAAACACAAAAGCCGGCCGAAAATCAGGATCATCCAAGGTCAGATCGATGTTCTTAAAAGTCATCCCCTTAGCATGCCGAACGTAAAATCCCCAAGCCGGCAGTTCGCCGAACATGTGGAACTCGGGATAGTCCTTTTCGTTTTCCGGAACTTGGTCCAACCTACTCAAAGGCACATAGGCCATCCCTTTGGATGCTCTGCCGGGATAGCTAATACTTATATTTTCCAGCACCACATTTTCCACCTCATAGCCTTTCATCCCAGATATGGAAGAAGGAAAAGTATTGTGGAAAAAATCGACTTCAGGGCCGCGCATATCATAGTCGCTATCGGGCCTTCCGAAGGGTACTTGCACTTTAACATCCTTAATATGAACGTTTTTTACGATACCGGGCGTTTCCCCGTCCCGATGACCCAAGCGGATAAAAATGGCATTTCCCGTATTGACGGCTTCGATGTTTCGGATGTCAATATTTTCGATGACCCCTCCATCGACCATCTCCAAGGCAATGGCAGAGCGAAAGGTGTCAAACACCTTAATGTTCTTGATGGTCACGTTTTTAAAGCCGCCATAGGAAGCCGTGCCGAATTTGATGGCACTGGCACTGGAACGGATGGTGCAATCGGCAATGTAGAT
Source organism: Pricia sp. (assembly GCF_041745955.1). Taxonomy (NCBI): domain Bacteria; kingdom Pseudomonadati; phylum Bacteroidota; class Flavobacteriia; order Flavobacteriales; family Flavobacteriaceae; genus Pricia; species Pricia sp. The sequence continues at coordinate 4,495 of NZ_JBGTHY010000196.1, read as the reverse complement.
GCTGTCGTTAAAATGGCCCGGATAATAGGATTTCAGGCAGATGCCGTCATCGGCGGAATCGACATCGCAATTAGTGATCCTGACGTTTTGGGAATCCGTAATATCCATGCCGTCATTGTTCCAATAGGCCCGGTTGGTCAGTTTTAGATTATCGATAGTCAGATCGGAACACAGCTCGAAGGATAGGCCCCAACAGGCTCCGTTCTTGATTTCAAGGTCCGTTATTTTCACCTGCTTACATTGGGAAAACCGGAACAACTTGGGCCTCACGGTCTCACTGGGCCGCATGCGATGCTCGCTGTAGTTGGGGTCTATTTTAACGCCCGCGGGGTGCAGACTATCGATGTTCAAGGCCAGGCCCCTGCCTTGTCCGTCGATCAATCCCTTACCGGACAAGAATATATTGTCGGCCTTGTTTGCCAAGACCAAGGCCAGTTGTGAGTTGTCGTCATTTTTAGGGGAACTCGGCCTGCCCTCGGTAGTCATGGCCTTGTAATCGTTGGGGTTTGTGCTCCCCAGAAGTACGGCACCGGCTTCGAGATAGAGGTCCACATTACTCCGCATTTCGATACTTCCCGATAAAAAGGTTCCTTTGGGAAACAAAACCCGCCCGCCTTTTTTTCTTTTATGGGCAGCATCTATGGCCGCTTGTATGGCCTCGGTATTCATGGTTTTTCCATCTGCGACGGCACCATAATCAACAATATCGTATACTTTTTTTGCCGGTAGCTGTTGCCCGTGAGTTACCTTGGGTTGAAAGAATAGGTAAGAAAGGATGATAACACTAAAAAATAATTTGGATTTAATGGGATGCATTTTTATGGGTTTGATTTACGCCTAGAGGCCATGAAACCGTTGAACTCACCCGCTATCAGGCAAGATTCAAAGATATCAACAATCAAATTAAATGATTTATTTGAAATTAAGCTAACCCATTTTCTGCTTTTTAAGGTACTATCCTTTCAAAAAAATAAGTTTTACCCTTATTCACATAAAATGGAACAAAAGAGTGGGATAGAATGCGGGTCTTGACCGGGGTCGGGGTTAATAAGGATGAATAAAGGAAGCTTTTCAATCACGTTAGTTTATTGAATCAACGACACTCCCGCACGTCATCATCTGTTCGCCATAATAGGGGTTGCGTATTTCCTTATCGGCACTTATCCAAAAGGCTCCCTTGTTATTATCGGCCATCGGACATTTGTGGATGAATACTTTGGAATCCATATCATCAATGTTCATAACTATAGGCACCATATTCTGGTTCAGGACCACAAAATGGCTGCGTTGGTTTTCAATAGCATCGTTTTCTGCAATGGCGGTCAACATTTTTTTTATTTTAGAAAAATGGGATTTTTCCATTTTACCCAATTCCGTTTCCGGGACGGCCTCAATTTTCTCTAATGTCGCTTTTGCAAACGTCACCACTTTTTTGGCGTCGCTAGCGACAAAAGCATCCTTCATATCCAAATAAGGGATTATACTTTTTTTAAAGGCGTCTTGGGTGTTTTTGGATAGTTCCATTCGCATCTCCGACATCGGTTCATTATCTTCGCCGTTGCCTTGGTTCATCATCGATTTTTTGCCTTGCAATTGGGCGGCGGCATCTACGGTAAACGTGCCGTTGGTCACGATCTCATCACCATCCTCTAGGCCGGATGCCACAGCAAAAGTATCCTCGTTTCTATTGCCGAGAACAATTTCCCGCATTTCGAAAACGGGCTCGTTGGGATCGGTCTTAACATAAACCAAAGAACGCTCGCCCGTCCATAGTACTGCACTCGCAGGAATGCTGAGCTGTTCCGAAGAAACTTCGGACTTGCTTTCGATCTTTCCGGTCACGAACATACCGGGCTTGAAAATTCCCTCTTTGTTGTTTAGAACCGCACGTACCGTAACCGTTCGCGTTTGCGTATTTAAAACGGGGTCGATAAAAGAAACGGTAGCATCGAATGCCTTGTTGGGATAGGCATTGGAAACTATCTTGATATTTTGCCCTTTTTTGAACTGTGCGATTTGATTTTCGTAGGCATCGAACTCCGCCCAGACCGAATTGAGATTGCTGACTTTTAATATAGGCTGGCCCTGCTTTACATAATCGCCTTCAAAGGCCATTTTTTCGGCTACCGTACCGGAAACCGTCGCATAGATCGGAAAATTCTCCTTTACTTCACCCGATTCCTCGATACTGTTGATCTGGTTTTCGGTTAGTTTCCAAAGCTTTAATTTGTTCCGAACTGCCTTGTACAGGCTCGGCTGCGATTCTTTTAGGGAGGCTGCGGTAATCAGTTCTTGCTGCGCGGCTATAAGATTGGGCGCATAGAGCGTGGCCAGTAGTTGGCCTTTTCTTACTTGTTGTCCTTCGTAATCGATATTGAGGCGCTCTATCCTACCGTCAAAATAACTAGCCTGTATGGCGTTGGCTTCCTCGTTCATCTTGATTTTTCCGGACAATGAAATTGCATTGTCGCCCTCTACCGTTGCATTACCGACAACGGTCGTACGGATATTGGCCAAGGCCATTGCGTTTTTGGTCATCTTTATCTCGTTCATCGCCAAGCCTTGGGCACTCGATTCCACGGGAATCAGGTCCATTCCGCAGATGGGGCAGTCGCCAGGCTCGGGCCTCATGATCTGGGGGTGCATGGAGCAGGTCCACATTTGTTCTGCGGTTTCTCCGGAATGGTCATGGCTGTCGGACCTATTTGGATTATCCTCATTCGCCATGGATCCATTGGCAGATCCACCGAAAATAAGATAGCCCGCTAAAAGGCCCACGACGACTGCAATACCGATGTATATTATGTTTTTGTTCATGTTTTCTAGATACTAATTCTAATTTTCAGATTCCAATCTTTTTATCATCGCTTTCATTTCCCCAATTTCCTTTCTTTGGGCCTTGATAATAGCTTCGGCCAACTTCTTTACTTCCGGATCTTCGATAGCGGCCCGCTCGCTCGTCAAGATAGCGATGGAGTGATGCGGAATCATGGCTTTCATCCACAGCACATCGCCAACTATCGGTTTTTGGGCCCGCACCAGTACCAAAGCACTAACGAAAAGCAAAAGGCTTCCGATATAAATGGTCATGTTCTTTTTCCTGTTTGTATACATTTTAAGCATGAGGGATAACATAATAACGGCCATTGCTGCAATTCCCAAACAGGACATGTAGAATCGGGTCAGACTAAAATAGACATGGTCAATTTCGTAGGTGTTCAGATACATGGTGATGTACATCGCAACAAACGATAGCCCTAGCATGAGCATAAAATTCGAGTAGTTGTTGCCCATTTTGTCTTGATTCATTTTATCGTTGTGTTCCATAATTTTGAGTTTTATAATTATTGAACTGATTTTGTCCGTAACCTCAGGGCGTTGGCAATGACCGATACGGAACTGAAACTCATTGCCAGGGCGGCAATCATGGGCGATAACAGTATCCCAAAAAATGGGAACAGCACGCCCGCCGCGATCGGCACTCCTAAAGTATTATAAATCAGCGCAAAAAACAGGTTCTGCTTTATATTTTTCATCACGGCATCGCTCAGGTTTCTTGCCTTTACGATGCCATGCAGGTCTCCTTTTACCAAGGTAATCATGGCGCTTTCTATGGCCACATCGGTACCTGTGCCCATGGCAATTCCCACGTCACTTTTGGCCAAGGCCGGAGCATCGTTGATACCGTCGCCGGCCATGGCTACGACATGGCCTTGTTCCTGTAATTTCTTGACTTCCTCGAGTTTGTTTTCCGGTAACATTCCTGCCTTGAAGTTGGCCAAATTAAGTTCGCTAGCGACTGCCTGTGCCGTGTTGTGATTATCTCCCGTAAGCATAATCACATCGATTCCTTTGTCTTGCAGTGCCGCGATAGCCTTAGCACTTGTTTTCTTGATTTTGTCGCCTATCACTACATAGCCGGCCACCTCGCCATCGACAGCCAAATAGGAAACGGTTTTCCCTTGTTTTTGAAAGGATTGCGCATCGTTTTCCATTTCGGAGGAGATGGTGGCTTTGGCATATTCCATCATTTTGGCATTTCCCAGGGCCAACTTTTTCCCATCCACTTTGCCTTCGACCCCCTTTCCCGTGACAGCACTAAAATCCTCAACTTTAAGTATTTCAGTCTTTTGCTCTTTTCCATATTTCACGGTAGCTTCGGCGAGTGGGTGTTCGCTAGAGCTGTTCAAGGAAGCTACAAGTTGGGTTATTTCCTTTTCAGAAAAGGAATCGCCGAATGCGCCCATTTTTTCTACCGTGGGTTTTCCTTCAGTGATCGTTCCTGTCTTATCGATAATCAAGACGGCAATGGCATTGACCAGCGCATAGACATAAGCGGGTTCAGGCCCCCAGATGGCCCAGACCACAAAGGTGATTACCGCAATAATAACCACCACAGGCACAAAATAACCTGAAACGGTATCTGCTAATTTCTGAATAGGTGCACGGCTGCGGCTGGCATCGTTTACCATGTGTATGATTTGGGAAAGTAGGG
>NZ_JBGTHY010000195.1:0-19822 GCF_041745955.1 Pricia sp. | reverse complement strand
TTTTTAGCGGTCTTGGCGAAGGAAGATTTCAAGTGGTCATCACCGACCAATGGACGTGTGACTTTACGACTGCCGAGCAATTCCTTTACGATGAAATTATGCCGGTAGCGACCGTTATAAAAGCTATCGATTGTAATGCCGTAAACCCGGGAGGAGAGATTACGGTTACACAGACCGGTGGTTCGGGCAACTTCGTCTACGACGTTGCCTTCCCGGATGGTTCAACGCCACAGCCATCAAATACTACAGGTGTCTTTGCCGCCTTGGCCGATGTTGGGGTATATACCTTTACCATTACGGATCAGGCAGCAGGACACGCCTGTGTCAAAACGGTCACACAGGAGTTGTTCCCACGGGTAGAGCCTGTCATCCAAATTGGTGCCTTTAAAAATGTAACCTGTATCGGCGACAATGACGGTACGTTTACGGTACGTGCGGCGGACAACGGAATTTCACCGTATACCTTTGAAATTACCGCAGCTACGGGAGGTTCTTTGACCTTGCCTTACGCGCCTAGCGCTACGACCGGTTTGAGCGCCACGTTCACTGGTCTCGAAGGTAGCGCCACAGGAATTACCTATACGATTGCCGCAACGGGCGATAACAACTGTACGACGGACATTACCCAAATAATCACAGAGCCGGACGCCATTGTGGTGGATGCGCCTACCGTGGTTCAGTTCGGTTGTGCTTCGGGCAATAACCCGAACAACGCAAGTATCGAAATCACTGGCGCCAACGGAGGTTCGAATACCTTTGTACGCTACGAGTTCATAAATACCGATGACCCCACCACAGGCGCGGTAGGCGATGCCATTACCGTACAGGATGGCCCAAATAGCACCTACATCGAAACGAACGTAATCGGAGGAACCTACACCATCAATGTCTATGACGATAAAGGTTGTGTGGGCACGCAGACCGCGACCATAGATTCCTACGATGAACTCTTAACGGCAACTGCCGCGACTACAAACCCGATCAGTTGTAACCCGGGCAACGATGGTGAAATAACCGTTACCGTTACCTCAACGGATAACGACGGCACCAAATTCGAATACAGCATAAATAATGGTACTGCCTACCAGACCTCGAACGTATTCCCGAATCTGGGTATCGGAACCCATAATTTCTTGATCCGACATGTAGATACCGGATGTATCATCACCGCTTCCGAGCGGATTGCGGATCCGAATACCTTTACTATCGATCTCGACAAAATCAGCGATGTGACCTGTTTCGGCACGGCAACCGGTGAAATAACTTTGGCGCTTGTGGACGCGACCTATCCGGGCGGTTTCGATTGGGAAATCTTTGATACTAATGGAACTCCGGCAAATACTGCCGACGATACCTCTGTTGACAATGGTACGGAGGCCACTAATGGTCCGACTGCGGGAATTAATCTACCTGCAGGAGCATATTATGTTACCATAAGCCAAAACAACCTCCCGACTTGTGGAAATACCGAAAACTTCACGATATCCGGCCCTACAGCCACCATTACTGGAGACACCCATAAGACCGATGTAACCTGTGTGCTCAACGACGGTAGCATCGAAGTGGTCGATGTACTCGGAGGATGGGGCGGTTACACCTACTTCGTCGATATCGCTACCAATCCCGCTCCGACGGATGCCAGCGGTTTCCAAAGCAATCCTTTGTTCGGTAATTTATCCGGCGCCGCGGCGGGGACCGATTACCAAGTCTGGATTGCTGATTCGAAAGGATGTTTGGAGCAGTTGCCGAACGTAAATCTTATCGATCCAAGTGCCATATCCGCAGACCTTCAGGTGAACGTGGAAAATTGCACCAATTTCGAGGGGGAAATCGTGGTAATCAATGAGGCGGGCGGACAAGGCAGCAACTATCGCTATCAATTACAGGTGTTTAATACGGCAACATCCGCCTTTGAAAATTTAAGGCCTATTCAGACCGCTGATGTCTTTAGCGGTCTTGGGGCCGGTAGATACCAGGTTCTCGTTAGCGACCAGTGGAGTTGTAGCAATGCCACTTCGACATCTATTGAGCTCTATGTAGAAATCATGCCTTTGGCAACTGTAGTGAAAACTATCGACTGTACGGTAGATTCCGGTGGACAGATTACCATTTCCCAAACTGGCGGTTCCCCAGGAACGTTCACCTATACGGTGGAATTCCCCGATGGTTCAACGCCACAATCCTCGAGTACTAATGGTATTTTCACCGATTTGACTCAAGTGGGGGAATATACCTTTACGGTAACCGATGACCGTTCCTGTACCAAAACGATAAAAAAATTCTTACAGCCACAAGTAGATCCCGTACTAAGCGTGGACAGCTTTACCGATGTTGTTTGTTTCGGTAACGCGGACGGAACCATTTCCGTAAGTGTCCTCGATAACGGGGTAGGACCATATATCTTCCAAATCACGGATATGGATGGTACTGGGGTCGCTATCGATCCCACAAGTGCTACCGATACCACGGCCGAATTTTCAGGCCTGGCCAATACAACAACGGCATCCGGATATACCATTACCGCTACAGGTGCCAATGGTTGCCCGGCAACGATTACAAAGACCATAGCCCAACCAGCGGCAGCGGTCAACGTGCCTGCTCCCGCAACCGTTGCGTTCGATTGTTCTACCGGGAATGTTACCGACTATCCTACCATCGATATCCTTGGTGTAAACGGCGGTTCTGGCGTGTATGTACGTTATGAGTTCATCAACAACGATAATCCGGCGACTGTCGCAGTAGGCGATGCCATTACCGTTCAGGACGGTGCCAATCCATCCTATACCGAAACCAACCTTACCGGTGGAAATTATACCATCAATGTATATGACGACAAGGGCTGTATGAACTCGACAACGACCAGTATTGCCCCATTTGTCGGTATCCGGGATGCAGTAATTACCGTTGATCAAAACGTAAGCTGTGCTACTTTCGATGAAAACATAACAGTTTCCGTAACGGTCAATCCCGCAACGGCATCGCCCAACTTGGAATACGATGTTTCCGGGATGAATGTTACTTATACCCAAACGAATGCCACAGGCATATTCACTGGTCTTGGGGTAGGTAACTATGCGGTAAGCATCACCAATATGGACACCGGTTGCACCATAATAACAACACACACTGTGGTAGACCCGGATATTATGTTGGTGAGTGCCGTAAAACAATCCGACGAGGAATGTCTGAACGATGCGACCGCTGGAGGAAGCTTTGAAGTTACCATTGACAGGTACACGGGTGCCTATGACTATCAGGTATTCGATAGCAACGACAATCCTGTTTCGGCCATGATTACCGGAAATACGGCCGCAACCTTTACCGTCATCGACCTTGTCGAAGGCAGCTATTATGTAACTATTATACAGACGGATGCGCCGGAATGTATTAAAAAATCCAACAGGGTTGCCATTTTGGCACCTACTGTGCCCATCACAATTGCTCTTAGCGAACAGGCAAGCCCAAGCTGTACCAACGACCAAGGCGTTATCCTTGTCGACCCGGCAGGCGGATACGGTCCGTATACCATTGAATTGAACAATACGACCACGTCGCAGGTCTATACCGAAACCAATGTTGAAGCCTTTGTTTTCCGAGGCTTGTCCGGAGGTGATTATACCGTCACCGTCACCGATACAAAGAACTGTATCGAAACGAGTACGATTACCTTGGTACGGCCAGACGATATCGTGCCTACGATAGATTCGACCCCTTTGACCTGTTTCGATGGAAATACCGCCAGTGTAACCGCATCGATCAATACCAGAAACGTTTCCCCGGTATATCAATATCGATTGAACCGGCACGATGATTCAGTGGGAACCAACCTATTGCAGACCTCATCGCCGCAGGCTTCGGATACCTTTGGTGGGCTTTCGGCCAGTTTCTACAGTATTACAATTACAGACGATGTAGGCTGTTCCGAAGAGACGGCCATTATAGAAATTGATAACCCGTCAGAGGTCGTCGCAGAATTGACCCGTACGAGTCCGTTGACCTGTACCACCGGCGTTGAACTGGAACTTTCGGCCACGGGAGGTCTAAGCGGCTCTTATGAGTATCGGCGTGCGGGCACATCGATTTGGACGGCAATGGGAGGAAACAGCGTAAGTCTACCAACTACCGGCGTTTTCGATGCGGGTGTATATCGCTATGAAGTTAGGGACGCGGTCAATACGTGTGCCGCAGTTTTATCCGACGAAATCGAAGAAGATATCGTCAAGCCCCTGACCTTGTCCGTCGATAAATCCGCCGCAGTCATCAACTGTAATGGAGATAATGCGGCCATAATTTTCGCCGATGCCGAAGGTGGCCTTGGAAACTACGAGTATTCCCTCTATACCGATGCTTCCTTGAGCACTGCATCCCTCGTGGCCGGACCTCAAGACGATGGCGAGTTCGATGGATTGCCCATGGGAACCTATTATGTGAACGTAACCAGCGAAGATTGCACCGCTCCTGCGGAACAGGTGATCATTACCGAGCCGGACCCGTTATCCGTAGTAAACCCAAATGACTTTACTAACGTGAGCTGCAACGGGGCCAGCGATGGTACGATAACCGTTGCACTGACCGGGGGTGTTGGTCCGTATCAATACGCCATTTCGCCGAACCTGAACCGGTTCGACGACGAAAACACCTTTGAAAATCTGGCTCCCGGTAACTATCGGGTCATCGCCCAAGACCGCAACGGTTGTTTTGTCGAACTGGAATATACCATTATCGAACCTGGGGTGCTGGAGGTTTCAGCCACCGCTTTGCCGGAAGTCTGTGAAGGTGAGGAGAACGGCTCGATCGAGCTTATGATCAGCGGGGGAACTGCCCCGTATAGTACCCGATTGAGCAGCGAAACCAATTTTATACAGAATAGAAACATCCTTAACAATCTGGCATCCGGTGACTATATCGTCTTTATCCAAGATGCCGTGGGATGTGAGGAGACCGTTATAGTAACCGTCGATCCGGGCGTAAACCTGAATGCCAGCGTAGAACCTATATATGGCTGCGAGAATAACATCCCCAGTAACTATATCAACATTGTATTGGATGATGCCAGCCTCGCTGATGATGTACTCTATGCCCTTGATTCGGAAAATACGGATGATATGCAATTGAATCCCTTTTTTAGGAATATTGCCCCCGGAACGCATTACATCGCAATCTCCCATGCCAACGGATGCATCGTAACCCATAGCTTCGAAATCGAGAACTATGCCCCTTTGACGATTGCGGTCGAGCAAAGCAATATCAACGAACTCACCGCGACCGTAAATGGTGGCAAAGAAGACTATACCATTTATTTCGGTGATAAAAACAACGGCCCTGACAATACCTTTATGATCAACCGTACCGATACCTATGTCGTAACCGTGGTTGATGAAAACGGCTGTGAGGCCACCGCCAACATCTTTATCGAATTCATCGATATCGAGATTCCGAACTTCTTCAGCCCCAATGGAGATGCGGAGAATCAGTATTGGAAACCACGTAACGATGAAGGCTTCCCGCAGATACTAACCATAATATTCGATCGTTATGGTAGGGAGGTATATCGAATGCGCCAAGGAGATCGCGGATGGGACGGTTTTTACCAACAGACCGAACTTCCGACCGGAGATTACTGGTACATCATAAAACTCAACGGAGAGAACGATAATCGGGAGTTCGTCGGACATTTTACCCTATATCGCTAAAATCTTAACCTACGTTACCATGCGCAAATTCATACTGACCCTTCTGTGCTTATTCGGCCTTTTCGCCGCTAGGGGCCAAGAGCTTAACTCGCCGCAGTTATCGCAATACCTAGCGGATAATCCCTTTGTACTGTCACCCGTGTATGCGGGTATCGGCGATCATGTCAAAATACGCCTGAACGGACTCACCCAATGGGTAGGTATCAAAGATGCCCCGCAGACCCAGTCTTTGGCGGCCGATATGCGCCTGGGCGAAAAATCGGGACTAGGTCTCTTTTTGTACAATGATAAGAACGGGTATACCAAACAACAGGGTGCCCGAATATCTTTTGCGCACCATTTGACCTTAGACCGCTATGACGATGAGTTTTTATCGTTCGGACTATCCTATAACTTTAACCAGTTCAGGATCGATATCGACCAGTTTATCAATGCCAACCTTGATCCGGGAGTCATCAACAACCGCCAGACTACCAACCATAACTTTGATGTGGGGGCCATGTACCGCTACGGAAAATTCTATTTCAGTGCGAACGCCTCGAACCTCTTGGGCAAGGATCCCAGCAATTTCACCTTTAATGCCGACGAGCCCAATGAGCTAAGAAATTACTATGCCTACACGGGATATCGTTACCGAAAGAGCAAGAATTCCAATTTAGAAATAGAGCCCTCCCTTTTGTTCAAAATGTTCGAAAGCGACGGCCGTTCGGAAACGGATCTGAACCTTAAATTCCGCTTTTACGATTTTGAGGATTATTACTATACCGGCGTCAACTACCGTTTCTTGAACGACCAGATCGGGGATCCCCTGTATATCGCCCCTTTTGCGGGACTTAAAAAGGGTAATTTCTTTTTTGGATACTCGTACCAGATTATTCTCAACGAGATTATCACCTATAGTACGGGAACCCATGTAGTGACTATTGGGGTTGACCTTTTCCAAGGCTTGAGTAATTGTCGTTGTACTTACTAAGAACCTAGATATTAGAACAGCTGCGGAACTAGATATTAGCCAGTTTCTAACAGCCCGAAGACGCTTCTAGTTTATTTTTTCTCATTAGTTTCAATTAACTTCGCAGAAACTTCTACAGTGGGAAAAGTAAAAATCGACAATATAAGGGTGTACGCCCATCACGGCTGCCTAAAGGAAGAAACCGCCATCGGCAGTGAATATCGGGTGGATGTCTCGGTGGATGCCGACCTCTCAAAAGCCGCGCAGTCCGACAAGCTTTCGGATACCGTGGATTATGTGCACATCAATCAAATCGTTAAGGAGCAGATGGCCAAGCCCTCCAAACTTTTGGAATATGTGGCCCAGACGATTATCGCCCGAATTTTTGATGAAATCGATATTGTGGATAAAGCCAAGGTCTGTGTCTCGAAAATAAATCCCCCTATTGGTGGTGATGTAGAGAAGGTAACCATTGTTATAACGGAAAAAAGGGTGTATTAGATTTTCCAATGAACTAGAAAGAATTACCTTTGCAAAATAAATAGGGCATCGTGGCCGAGTGGCTAGGCGCAGCTCTGCAAAAGCTTGTACAGCGGTTCGAATCCGCTCGATGCCTCTAAAAATCCTGACTATGTTGGTCAGGATTTTTTTATGTGCCGGTTCAGCGGTTCTCGCCGAAATCTCGTGGCGTACGACGTTCCTAAAATATCCCCTTATCGTATTGAACATCAAATTAATGCAGTATCCCCAATTCCATATTCTCGATACTTTCCTCTATATTGAATTGGTCCTTGGGCAAAAATCCTTTTACGATAAGTACGATGCCGCAGACTATGAGAATGATGCCCAGTCCCTTTTTAAGATAATATATTCTTTTTGAGGTTAATTTCTGCTTTAATTGTTTGGCGAGCAGTATCTTCAAAATGTCCGTAAAAAAATATGCGCCTACCATTGAAGAAAAGAAAACCAGGATGCGGTTTGGCTCATTGTCAAGGCTGGGGCCGACAACGATAATAATGCCCAACCAGAAAATCAATACCCCGATGTTAATAAAATTGAGAAGAAAGCCCTTTATGGCCAAGCTGAAATAATCACTTTTACTTGATTTGACGTCGAATTCCTTCTTTTTGGGTGGTCTTTTAAAGAAAGTTATAATACCATATACCAATAAGATAACACCCCCGAAAACGAAAAGCCCCGGTTGGTTACTGAGGTTTTCTAAAAGTTGAAAACTACTAAAATAAGCAATGAGCAGAAAAAGTATATCCGCGATAATCACGCCGAAATCTAAAGCGATTGCAGCCCTGAAACCCCTTGTCGCACTGGTCTCCAGAAGCACAAAAAAAACAGGTCCGATTATAAAGCTCAGTAAAAAGCCCAATGGTATCGCTGCCTGTACGTCTTGCCACATATCCGTTAATAGTGTTGTGTTAATAGTGTTGTGTTAAAACCTGCTTAGCAACAGGCAGAGCTAAAAGTTAACGGTTAAAACCGAAACAACAATCCCTATTAACTAATAACGGTTAACTATTAACATTTTTTCACGAAAACTACATTCTGGTCACCGTACCGCCAAAAACCGTTTTTTCGTCCATTTTTACGGGGTCCCCGTAGACCAGAACTTCGCCACCGGCCTTGACCGTGGCTTTGACGTAATCAGAAGCGTAAATTTCGGCACGTGAGCCCGCGTTTACGCTAATTGTAGAAAATTTGGTTTTCAGCGCCTTACCCTCATAGACGCCACCCGTATTTATGGCAACATCCTGTAAATCGGAGGTTCCCGTAGTTATAATTATACCTCCGGTCACCGTTTTTATCAACAACTGCTCCACTTCCGCGGTCAGCACAATCTCACCGCCTTCCTGTGCCTTCAATTCCAATACATCTTGTGAAATGGTTTCTTTAGAGCTGATCCGAGCATCTTCGTTAACGTCGATAACGACCAGTTTTTCGGTGTAGTACACATCGACGAACGTACGGTAACCGCTAAAAATCTTATCGAGCTGCATCCGAATCTTGAGTACGCCATCGTTGTTGACGATGGCCACTTTTTCGACACTTTCGCCAGTAACGACAGCCTTGTTGACGTCTGACTTTATAAGGTTTACGGAAAGGCCGTCGAACGCTTTTACCTCGGTAAACGGTGTTAGGTCTTGGGTAAGGCCTTGAGCTGAAATAGCACTTTGCCCAAGTAGTAGTATCATTAAAAACATGAACTGTTTCATGATGTCAATTTTAGGTCGGTAGTATATAACCTGTCCTGCAGCAACGCAATTATACGCATCTTTTCTCTACGGGTGAGGTTGCCGGTCTATACATAAACAAAATCCATTCCGAAACATTGTCTTGATTCGGCGTCGGTACTCCCTTTACGTTGAAATACGTAAAACGCCATCATGGATTTTAATCTAATCTATCCTAAGCTTCATGTTTACCCAATAAGGTAAAATCGAGATGTCGTTTCATCAGGTCCGTATCTTTTACCATCACTACGACTTCATCGCCCAATTGATAGGATTTTTTCGTGCGTTCTCCTACTATAGCGTACTCTTTTTCATCAAAGATATAATAATCGCCCTTAATATCACTGATGCGCACCATGCCCTCACATTTGTTCTCGATGATCTCTACGTAAATGCCCCATTCCGTAACACCACTTATGACCCCTACAAACTCTTGGTCCTGATGATCTTGCATGAACTTAATCTGCATGTATTTAATGGAATCGCGTTCGGCGCTTGAGGCCAGATATTCCATATCGGACGAATGTTTACACTTTTTCTCATAGGCTTCGGCATTGACCGATTTACCCCCATCTAAATAATATTGCAACAGACGATGGACCATCACATCGGGATATCGGCGAATGGGAGAGGTAAAATGCGTATAGTAATCGAACGATAGTCCATAATGTCCTATATTCTCGGTGGTATAAATAGCTTTACTCATACTTCGGATGGTCAGGGTATCGACCAGATTTTGCTCCTTTTTACCCTTTACATCTCTTAAAAGCTTGTTTAGCGAGCTGCTGATGGATTTTTTGTCCTTAAAATCCAACGTATGCCCAAAACGAGATATGATACCGTTCAAGGCCATCAGCTTATCGGGGTCGGGGTCGTCATGTATACGATAGATAAACGTTTTCTTCGGTTTTTGTTTCCCGATAAACTCCGCCACTTTTCGGTTGGCCAAGAGCATGAACTCCTCGATGAGTTTATTTGCATCCTTCGATTCCTTAAAATAAACGCCTTGAGGTTCACTATTCTCGTTTAATATGAACTTGACCTCTAACTTATCAAAGGATAAGGCGCCTTGATTCATGCGTTTTTCACGCATGATTTTGGCCAAGCGGTCCATTTCTAGGGTAGCTTTCACAACAACGTCGGCCACTGAATAGGCCGCATCACGAATGGAAATATCCTCGGGAATATCTCCCTTTTCGGTTTCTATAATATGTTGGGCTTCCTCATAGGCGAAACGTTCATCGGAATTGATGACCGTTCGACCGAACCATTGGTTTTTGATTCCAGCGTTGTCCCTATCCACCTCAAAAATGGCAGAGAAGGTATATTTTTCTTCATTGGGCCGCAATGAACAGGCGTTGTTGGACAATACTTCCGGAAGCATCGGAACCACACGGTCGACCAGATATACAGATGTGGCGCGATCGTAGGCCTCATCCTCTAGAATCGTATCGGGAAGCACATAATGGGAGACATCGGCGATATGGATGCCTATCTCGTAATTACCGTTTGCCAAAACCTCAAAGGATAGCGCGTCGTCAAAATCCTTGGCATCCTTAGGGTCGATGGTGAAAGTTAAGGTGTCGCGCATATCCCTACGCTTGGCGATTTCTTCCGACTTAATTGAAGTATCTATTGTATCGGCAAATCGCTCTACCTCGGCCGGGAAATCATAGGGCAGTCCGTATTCCGCTAGAATGGCATGAATTTCAGTATTGTGTTCCCCAGGCTTACCGAGTACTTCGGTTACTTTTCCTATAGGAGAATCACCAGTATTAGCCCAGCTCTCGAGGGTTACGACCACCTTGTCGCCATCGTTGGCATCCATGGTATTTCCCTTGGGAACAAAAAAATCGGTATACATCCTGAAATCCGTAGGGCGAACGAAGGCAAAGGTCTTCTGTAGATCGAGAATACCTACAAATTCCGTCTTTTTTCTTTCCAAAATCTTGGTGACCTCGCCCTCAAGTTTTTTCCCCTTTCTAGGTTTAAAAACATTGACCTCGACCGTATCGCCGTGAAAGGCCTTGTTGACGCGGCTCTTCGGAACGAACACATCATCGTCCATACCCTCGATAACGACATAGGCATCGCCCCTACCGGTAAGGTCGACTTTTCCTGTATGATTACTTCCGCTATTTTGACTCCCGCTATGTTTATTTTTAGATGTAGCACCTCCCACGGCCTTATATTTGCCCTGATCTTCTTCTTCGATTCTATTTTCATCCTTCAGCTGTCCCAAACGTTTTATCAATTGGTTGCGGTCTTGGGTATCGGTCAGGTCAAGCTTGGCAGATATCTGTTTGTAATCGAATGTTTTCTGGGGTTCTTTTTCAAGTGTAGTGAAGATGCCTTTCGTAATCTCGTTCTTTCTATGGTTTCTAGCTTTTTTCTTCTTCTTCGTCATCAATAATAATTTCGTCATTAATAGTATTTACGTATTTGGGCGGAAAATTACGAATTATACACGTAGTATATATAGTTTCGACCGTTAAGTTGTTGGTTTGATTGGAAATACCCCTGAGATATGAACCCTCTTTTTATCCAAAATAATCAGTTATCAACATATATTACATAATCCATTTTCTTTTTTAAAATTTTAAATAAAAAATGATGCTTATAATAGGGTGTTGATAGCGGTATAATAATTGTTAATAAAACTTGCTATGAACCGGTTCGCAAACTTGTTGACAATTTATACCCGTAGTCTATCCTTCTAAATCAAGCTATTGTCCGGGTTATGAAAATAGGTTGATAACCGATGTGAACATCCGTTTTTTGATAAGTGTAACGAAAATAAATGTTGATTAGGAAGGATATTCTTTTGATAGATTCCTATCAAGTAAGAACAACTATTTTCTGCTTTTCCCATTCTATTTTGTATACCGGAATCGCAACGGAAAATCCTAATGAAGTATTGCTTTTCTTTTGATAGGTTATCAACACCTATCGACTAAGTTGTACCCTACAAATGAACATCCCTTTCCCGAAAGATGGAAATAGTTGTTGTGAAGGGTAGTAACTTTGTTGTAAAGTACTACTATTCGTATATTTATAGGGATGTATTTATAGTAGGATATACCTGTATCGGCGATTTTTACCCTAATTTTATAACCGTTCGGTTAGCAAAGGGGTTTTCCTTTTTTAGGATGTGCATTATATGTCCTTAACCACAAATCTTGAATTTTTCATGTCCCATTCCCATCATCATTCGCACGATCATTACCAACCTGATCTTAAGGGAAGAAATCTTATCATTTCCATCCTATTGAACATTCTGATAACCGTTGCACAGGTAATCGGGGGCTTGATTTCGGGCAGTCTTTCGCTTTTATCGGATGCCCTTCACAATTTTAGCGATGCGATGTCCCTCATCGTGAGCTATATCGCTAATCTTCTATCGAAAAAGGAAGCATCCGACCGTAAGACGTTTGGATACAAGAGGGCCGAAATTATTGCTGCATTCGTCAATGCCGCTACCTTGATGATCGTAGCCGTTATATTGATAAAAGAGGCGGTCGAACGCTTCTTTGATCCACAGGAAGTGGCATCCGATCTAGTGATTTGGCTCTCCTTACTGGGTATTTTGGCCAACGGGTTCAGCGTTTTGCTCTTAAAAAAGGATGCGGACAGCAATATGAATATGAAATCGGCCTATTTGCATTTGCTGACCGATATGATGGCCTCTGTCGCCGTGTTGATCGGGGGCATATTGATGAAGATCTATCAGGTCTACTGGGTAGATGCGGCACTTACCTTGGCCATTGCGCTCTACTTGATTTATATGGGTTATGACCTTTTAAAAGATTCTACCAGGGTCTTGATGCTTTTTACGCCCAATACCATTCAAGTGGAACAAATTGTAGAGGCCATCCAGAAAATAACATCTATCAAGAACGTGCACCACGTACATATATGGCAATTGAACGAGGATGAAGTACACCTTGAAGCGCATGTCGATTTTAATGAAGACATCCGATTATCTGAGTTTGACAACATTTTGGGTGAAATAGAGGAGGTGGCGCATCATAAATTCGGAATCAATCACGTTAACATTCAACCTGAATTCAATAAACCGGACAGTAAGCTGGTAATCGTTCAGGATTAGGCTAGGGGTTATTTTTATTTTATGATACAGATTGAAGTCAAGACGTTTGAAGAATTAACCAAAAAAGAACTTTACGAGGTATTGCGCCTGAGAAGCGAGGTATTCGTTGTAGAACAGGATTGTGTATATGAGGATATCGATGGAAAAGATCAAAAGGCACTACACGTCGTTGGAAAGAAAGACGGTGAAATCGTGGCCTATACCCGTATTTTCAAGTCCGGTGACTATACTGATGAAGCGAGTATCGGTAGGGTAGTAGTAAAGAGAAACCAACGTAAATACGGATATGGAAAAGATATCATGAAAGATGCGATACATGCAGTCCATGACTATTTTGAAGCAAATGTCATTCATGTATCGGCGCAGATGTATTTAGAACGGTTTTATCATGAACTGGGCTTTAAACAGGTCGGTGATGGATATTTGGAAGATGGTATCCCGCACATTGGTATGGTTCGAAAATCGTAGGAACGTGATGCCTCCCGTTTTCACGGGAAATCGAATATTAAAAACAAAAAAGAACTACTAAAATCTGAAAACGTTCAGTTCTTAGTAGCTCTTTCGGGAAATCTCCTATAAGACTATAGGAGAAAAACCTTATTCTATTTACATTAAATTTTAATAGGTTCCTTGTTACTCAGGTTGATATCCTCTAACATGGTATCCGTAAACTTGTAATGCCCTCGCGTAGTAATAATCCGAAACCGATTGGAGTTCATTCGGCTCAAAGTATCCAAAAAGAGCCATTTGGTTTTTAGCAATCTGGGTTTATTGGATTTGAGACTGATTTCGAAATAATATTTTCTACCATTTTTAAGCGCTACGATGTCAGGTGTAATCTTTGCGTCATGCCCTTTACGGATATACGATTTAGGAGTTTCATATCCTTCCATATCCGCTTTTATGTCTTCAAAGCCAGTAGCTTCCAAGTGGTGGATAGACTTTTCTAAAAATGCCTGATTTTCCGACTTTTCTACATTTACCATAAGTCACAAGATACAGTAAAAAACAACAACTACAAATTGCCGAGGGGTATTAACTTAAATTTAATACTATTGTTTCATCTTTCTTGCCCCTAAGAAGGTAATTGACCACAGGCTTTATGGATTAATGCCGCCCCTAACTTTTCCACTACGCCCACAACCAATGCATTTCCCATGAAAAAGGCCCGTTTGGTATCACTCACTCCGTTCAGTTCGGTATGGGTATCGGGGAACATGTTCAAACGTTCCAGTTCGACCGGGGTCAACCTTCGCAATCCTTTTGCGGTTTGGATAACATGTTTGAAGCGGGAGGGTGTCTTACCGCCCTCGCCGGTAATGATAGTCCGGGAGGCATTGTCCAGCACATCGGGAAAAATCATTCCGCCTTCGGTATACTGATATTCGAATCCGTTTTTGGCGGTTCGGGTTTCCTTTTTGGACCCTTTCAGATATTCCCATTTTGGATAGTCTTCCGAAGGGATAAAAAAGGCGTCATCTACTTCGCCGTTTTGAAGGATGTCGCCCAAAACCGTCCGTTTGCCATCATAATCAGGAAAGGTTTTAATGGTAAAGACATTTCCTTTTATAAAGAGGCCTGTATTTTCAAAGGGGGATAGTTTTGCGCCTTTATTAAAATGTTCCGAAATTTCTACAAGGGAATCGGTCAGGGCGAATGATGGACTTTCGATTTCCTGGGAACTAAACAAATCCTGCTTTTTGGAAGGATTTTGTACTGGAAACGCCTCCGCCATTGTTCCTGAAATTTGCATCCAATCCGACTTATGGGTCTTTTTCAAGTTTTTGTATCGGGATGTGGATTTGTGATACGCCAGTATAAAAATCCTCCGCCTGCGTTGCGGCATCCCATAATCCGCGGCATTGATAACGCGCCATTCTACGGCATATCCCAAATCATCCAGACTTTTTAGGATGATGGCGAAATCCCTTCCCCGCTGCGTCGAGGGCGATTTGAGCAAGCGGTCGACATTTTCAAGTATCAAATATTTCGGCGGATTTTCCTTTTCGGACAGTATTCTATGGATGCTCCACCAGAGCACTCCTTTTTTACCTATCAATCCCTTGGAATTCTTCAGGGTAGTGGCTACCGAATAATCCTGACAGGGAAAGCCTCCGACCAGTACCTCGGCATCGGGAATTTCGTTGGTATTTACTTCCGCGATATCGGCATTGCTATGGTTATCGTTTCCGAAACGGGCCCCGTAGACCTCCGAGGCATGCTGTCTTTTGGTACCGGGTTCCCATTGATTGCTCCAAACGACCTCAAAATGTCCCGTACTTTCAAGTCCCAGCCGAAAACCTCCGACACCCGCAAAAAGTTCGATGACCTTTAATTTTTTCATTGCTTCAAATTTTTACGCCGCTGTTTAAATATTAAATGCGTTCCCCGAAAGGCGGTATAGGTCAACCGTCTTCCCCGTCCGAAACGATTCATCCGCCGCCAAAACGATGCGCAGACTGTTGACCGCATCGCGCATGTGGTCGCTTAAATCGACATCTTCCGTAATCGCCCTTAAAAAATATTCCTGCTCCAACTTACAAAGGGCATCATGGTCGGGCTCGTCGGAAGTGTTGATGATTTCATCGGGCTTGGCGAAATTTCCGTCACTGTCAAGTGCCGCATGATGTAGTCGCAGCCCTCCTGTTTTGGTGTGGTCTTCTACGTTATCCGAATCGCCTTTGGCATCGTCGGAAATGGAAACGCTTCCTTTTGGCCCAATGACATCCTTAATAAAAAATGCGGTTTCGCTCATCATCGGTCCCCAGCCCGCCTCGTACCATCCTACGGAACCATCCTTAAACCGGACCTGCAACTGCCCGTAATTGTACATTTTGGCATCGATTTCATCGGAGAGCCTGGCCCCAATGGCACTGACACTTACAGGTACGGATTGGGTCATAAGGCACATGATATCCACATAATGCACGCCACAGTCCACAATCGGCGACATACTGTTCATCAACTGTTTATGCGTGTACCACATAGCTCCCGAGGCCTGTTGATTGAGATTCATTCGCATGACCAGAGGCTTGCCGAGGGTTCTTGCCACTTCGACGAATTTCGCCCAGGCCGGGTGTACACGAAGAATGTACCCGACCACCATTTTTTTGCCTTTTTTATGTGCCAGATCGACCAAGCCTTGGGCCGTTTCGACGGTCAAGGCCAAAGGTTTTTCCACAAAAACATGGGCGCGGGCATTCAGTGCCGCACGGATATAATCCGCATGTGTGTCGGGGTAGGTATTGATGGATACAGCGTCGGGTTTTGTGGCCGCCAAAGCTTCCTCATAATCGCCGAAAGTCGGATAACCGCCCAATTCATCTGATAGCTTTTCACGGCTTTTTGGCGTTCGACTGACGAGTCCCACGATTTCGAAGCCGTCCATTTGGTGATAGGCGCGGGCGTGAGAGGTACCCATGTTACCGCAGCCGACTACTAATATTTTTTGTTTTTCCATGATTATATGATTTAATCGCTAATCTTCGGTACGCAGCTCTTTCATTCCAACGCAAAGGCAAGAATTTGGTTTCCTTTCTTCGCCCCCAACTTCTCCCCGCCACAGGCAATGGCAATATATTGTTTTCCGTTGACTTCGTACATAGCTGGAGTAGCAAAGGCTGGTGCGGGCAGGTTGTATTCCCACAGTATTTTTCCGGTATTCTTATCGAACACGCGAAAATAACCATCGCGGGTCGCGCCGATAAATAGGAGCCCGTTTTCAGTAACCACCGCCCCGCCGTAGTTTTCCGTACCTGTTCCGATACCTTTATCCCCGAGTTCGGGGGTGTTTCCAAAAGGGACCGACCATATATACCCTCCGGTATTTAAATCGATGGCGTGCATGGTGCCCCAAGGCGGATCTATGGCAGGTAGGCCGTTAACATCTACAAATTTCGTATAGCCAAGGTGTTTGTAGGGTATAGAAACGGAGTCGATTTTACTCTTTTCCTCGGTAACGTTGTGCTTAACTTCCTCATTGTACAGATACCGCAGTAGGGCCTCTCTTTCCACTTTGGGAATTTGAGGAAAACCGGTCATCATTCCCCTTCCATGAGTAATGATTTCCGCTGTTTCGTTCTTCCCTTTCCGTAGCTGTAGGTCGACCAAAGAGGGAAATCCGCTTTTCACCAATCCTTTTCGATCGGCCTGGTGACAGGTAACACAGTATTTTTGGTAGGCCGCTTCCCCGAGGGGCTTTCCGCTATAATCCGCCGTATTCAGCCCCATCTGTAGCATCCGGGGCATCTCGTTGGAATTTACATACAGAATGCCATCTTCAGGATCTGCAGAGGCGCCGCCCCATTCAGCGGCACCGTCATACCCGGGCAATAAAATAACCGGGTCTAAACTTGGAGGGTCATAAATTTTGGTACCCGCATTTTTTAGAATTTGCCGTAAGGAATCTGGATTTTCAGCAAACCGACTTACGCTATTTTCGGTCAGCTCGGTCGATTGTCTTGCAAAAGGTTTCGGCGCTATAGGAAAAGGCTGCGTCGCCCATGCCTCCTCGCCATTCAATACCGATTTGGGCACGGGCACTTCCTCAATGTCGAAAAGGGGTTTGCCGGTCATCCTATCAAAAACATAAACGTAACCTTGCTTGGTCACTTGGGCCACTGCGGCAATCTTTTTTCCTTCCCGCTCGACCATCAAAAGATTGGGCGGCGTGGGCGGATCTCTGTCCCAAAGGTCGTGATGGGTGAACTGAAAATGCCAGATTCGTTCTCCTGTATCGGCGTTCAGGGCTAAAAGACAATTGGAATATAGGTTACTGCCTTTACGCATACCCCCGTAAAAATCGGGGGCCGCTGAACCAGTGGGCACATAGACAATTCCATTTTCATCGTCCACGGCCATTCCGGCCCAATTATTTGCGGCACCAACTACGTCACTATTTCGGATATTCTTGTCCCCCCAAGTTTCAGAACCAGGGGCGTTGCTTTCCGGAAGGGTATGAAAAACCCATTCCACTTTCCCGGTAATCACATTAAAGGCCATGATATCACCTGGAGCCGCCCCCGCCCCTTCGGACAGGCGCAATGGCATTACGATAAGGTCTTTGTAAATTGCACCCGGCGTGTTGGAAATCACGAATTTCTCGCTTGCCGATTTCGGCATACCCGAACGCAAATCGATTTTTCCCCCCGTACCAAAGCTGGTGATGGGCGCACCCGTTAGGGCATCTAGCGCAAAAAGGTCGGAACCTCTAGTGCAGAGAATGCGCTTATCGTTTCCCTTTTCCCAATAGGAAACACCACGGCTGGTCGAATGCCAGACTTGTACGGAATCGCCAAACTGCCATATTTTCTTTCCTGTGGATGCATCGATCGCAAAGACCCTCAACGCCGCCGAAACGCCGTAAAGTATAGAATCCACCACAATTGGATTCATTTGCATCTGCCCGAAATCCGGTGCTTCGTACGACCAGGCAATTTTGAGGTTCTTTACGTTTTCAGGAGTTATTTCCGATAGGGTAGAGTAGTGGCTACGCCCGGAATCGCCCAGATACGATGACCATGTGGTGTATTGTTTTTTAAGGGGATTTTCGATTTCAGAGGATGAACAGCCCAATAAGAGTAGGCAAATCGACACAAAAAGACCTGCCACAAAACAATTTTTTTGTCTACACATGGAATTCATAGGATGGTTTGCTTAAAATTACTCAAAAATATCTATCTAAAATATGCCGTACGTTTTGGTAATATGACTTCCCGAACAAATTCAAATGTACAAGCAGATAATACAAATGAATAGATATCATTGCGTTCTTTTTCACCACCGATTTTTGGGAAATGCTCGGCATAAGCACCGTAAAATTGGTTGCCAAAGCCGCCAAAAAGCCGGGTCATGGCGATATCGACTTCGTGATGTCCATAATACGTTGCCGGGTCGATAAGGTAGGGCCGGCCTTCTTGGGATACCATATAGTTGCCGCTCCACAAATCGCCATGCAAAAGGGAAGGCTTTACATCGGGAAAAAGTTTATGGCAGATTTCTAGGAGCCTTTGTTCGGAAGGAATCTCGTCGTTTTGAAGCCGTTTTGAGTCCACCGACAACCTTAATTGTGGGATTAATCTCTCTGCCACATAAAATTTGGCCCAACCTTCATTTTCTTTATTCGACTGTGGAAGGCTTCCGATATAATTGTCGGTTTCCCATCCAAAAGTGTTGGCCGCCGATTTTTGGTGAAACTGTGCCAGTTGATGTCCGAATTGTTCCATTTCTTTCGGGGATGCTCTTTTGGGTTCTATGTATTCCATGACCAGAAACCCACCTTTATCTAAAACTTCGCACAACACTACTTTTGGAACGGCAATCTCTTTCGTCCGGGCAATCTCTTCCAAAGCCTTTTTCTCCGCCAGAAACATTTTATTCGCTTGATCGGCATGGTTCACTTTACAGAAAAAACGCTCCGATTCGGTCTCCAATAGATAGGCTTGGGAAATATCGCCACCTGAAATAGAACGAATACTTTCAATGTTGACGCAAAGTAAGTATTCGAGGCGGTCTTTGAGGTGTTTATCCATAAACTAAATTCATTTTAAAATAGGGAAAAGTTCGCTAGCCTTTTGATGAGAATTTTTGTTCTATATCGCGTTTTTGCGCAATACGCCTTTCATAAAAAAGCGTTTGGCGATTTGCGCTCAGCAATAATTTAAAGGAAGGGGTTCAATTCCCCGGCTGCACCAAGGGTTTGAGTATTTTTTTATATGCCCCGGCATACTGCTCCATCCCGAGATCGGTAGGATGCGTACCATCTACAAAAGCATCGTTCGAAAGGCTTATTTCCGCTTTGGAAAGCATGTACAAATTTTCCAAACCT
>NZ_JBGTHY010000194.1:0-3468 GCF_041745955.1 Pricia sp. | reverse complement strand
ATATCTAATAAGATCTTTCGGACTTCTAATTTCTATCATTTGGTAGCCTGACTTTAGGTTTACCGAATTGTAGCCTTTTATTCTGTCCAAGTTTACAATATGTTTGAAATTCCAGCTCGCCAATACGTCGACTTTGTTAATAGTAGCGAGTGCAATATGCCGACAGTCCTCCAAACTGGTCTGTCCGACTACTTTTTCCGCAATATATTTGTCCGGAAGTTTTATGGATTCCTCGGTCAGTTCCACTCTTTGGAATTTATCGGTCGGATATTTGTGAAGAAGTTCCCTGACTTTTTCAGGTGCGCCGATCAGTTCTAGGTCGAGTAGATCGGAAACAACAAATAATATTTCATTGTCCTCCAGCCTCTGGAAAAGTCCGTTTGTGCCTCTTTGAATTCCTCGTCAAAATAACCTCCGACAATGGAAGTGTCGATGTAAATCCTCTGTTTCATTTATTGCTTTTAAGCTCCATAAAGTTACGAAAAAATGTATGGTGGGTTGAATTTGGTAAAAGCTCGATTTGCATTAAAGATAACGGCGTGGCTATGTCAAGTAGGGCGGGTAACATGCAGCGGCCTTTCCGTCTAGCGATAGCCAAAGCTTTTGCATTTTGTGATTACCTTTTTACCAATTGCCAAATCAAAAGATTTGGCGACCTCGTAAACACGCCCGAACCTCCCGGTACAGCACATACCTGCCCTATTTTATTTATACGTTGTGGTGCGTTATTTTTTCAGGCAGACATTGGATTTACCTGAATTTGGCCTCCGATCGCTTTCAAAACTTTCATGATCGTCGCAAATTGAGGTTTGGCCCCGTCCGACAAAGCTTTGTATAGGCTCGGTCTGCTCAATCCGGTCTCCTCCGCTATCTTGGTCATTCCGATTGCCTTTGCAATATGTCCGATCGCGTTGATCATATCTGCATTGTCGCCTTCTTCCAGAACGGTATTCAGATACTCCGCGATCATTTCTTTGCTCTCCAAATAATCCGCTATGTCAAATTTTGAAGTTCCCATATTTTCTATTTGTTTAATTTTTTCCAGATTGCCTTGGCCTTCTTAATGTCCTGCTGTTGGGACGATTTGTTCCCACCGATTAGGAGAACGATTATTTTCCCGCCTTTTTCCTTGAAATATACCCTGTAACCTTTGGCAAAATTTACTCTCAATTCCCTGATTCCGTCTCCGACAGGTTTGCAATCTCCAAAATGTCCGTCATTTTCCAGTTTTTGAATTCTGAATAGGATTATCGCCTTTGCCCTTAAGTCCCTCAGCTTTCTCAGCCACCTGTCGAATTCAGTCGTTTTCTCAATATGGTACATATTCAAGTTGTATCTACTTGGATACAAATTTAAATATTTTTTTTAAAATTATGTGACTTGGATTTGTTTATTTTGGAAGGGTGTTATAATGCACCACAACTGGTTATATGGCAATAAAAATACGCGTTTATCCCTTAAAATTGCCGGATAACATGAAGTTTTCTTGTTTTTTATCCGCGTTAAGAAATTTGTTTACGGCTAGGTCTAACGGGCTGCGGATACTTAAAAGATCTTTTTGGGCGATGTGGGTGTAGATCAACGTGGTTTCGGGTTTGGCGTGGCCCAACAGTTCTTGTATGTGTCGTATGCCGACTCCGTTTTCCATTAAATGGGTGGCGAAGGAATGGCGTAAGGTACGTTGAGTTATTCTTTTCTTAATACCGGCACGTTTGCAGGACTGTTTTAAAAAGGCACGTACGCTGGCGGCGCTATATTGGTTTCCACCTTCACCTTCAATAAAGTATTTTTTGGGCGCATAGGTGCCGAAGTAGTTTCCTAAAAGGGGGGCAGGTACGTGCTTTTTTTTGGCCGCTTTAGCTCTCCTCCCGAAATATCGCATTGCGGATAAAAATCCGAGAAATGCTTGATGGCACTGATCAATTGGCGATGGGTGCTAATGGAATATTTCTTTCGCTTAACCGCAGGCCACGTAAATAGGAAACATATTGCCTAACAAGCGCTTTATTGTCATCCGTAATGACCCGTTTTGTGCTTGGCGGCAAGACTTTCTTAGGCGCTGCGGCTTGCTTCCCTTGTAGGGCACTGTAATCGATATACCATTTCTTCTTCCGTAGATGGCGGAAGACGATATTTTTGTTTTGGGTGTTCAGCGGCACATAGAACGTTTTATAGGTCTGGCTCCATTTTATGCCCGACAATTCTTTCACATAATGCCGTACTTCATCCTCATAATCGAATTGGATACCCATTT
Source organism: Pricia sp. (assembly GCF_041745955.1). Classification (NCBI taxonomy): domain Bacteria; kingdom Pseudomonadati; phylum Bacteroidota; class Flavobacteriia; order Flavobacteriales; family Flavobacteriaceae; genus Pricia; species Pricia sp. The sequence continues at coordinate 1,214 of NZ_JBGTHY010000194.1, read as the reverse complement.
GCTGGGCGCCCCGATGTTCGAGTTGGGTTAGGATAATACGTTTCATAAGCTTTTTTTAGGTTATCGAACCCCATGCACGGACATCTCCAGCGTATACACCGAATCCATGGCCGTTATAAAAAGCGTTTTTTGCCCAGGTCCGGCGAAGGTGATGTTGGCCGTCCATTTTTCGGGTACGGGGATGTGCTGTATCTTTTTTCCGGATTTATCGAAAACGGTGACACCATCTCCGGTAAGGTATACGTTGCCAAGATGGTCGAGCGTCATACCGTCGGAGCCCATATCGGCAAATAGTTTTTTGTTCGAAAGGGATGCGTCTCCACCAACGGAATAGACGTAGGTTTTTTTGGCGCCGTTGTCGGATACGTAAAGCGTTTTGCCATCGGGAGATCCGATGATACCGTTCGGTTGGTCAAAATTGTCGTCGGCCACGATTCGCGGGGTGTCTGTGCCGGCCGCCAGATAATAAACGCGACGCGCATCTTGTGGCGGCTCTTTGTGGTTCCACCAATTCCGTTGGTAATAGGGGTCGGTAAAGTAAATGCCCCCCTTTCCGTCGACCCAAAGGTCGTTCGGGCCGTTGAGCTTTTTTCCTTTGAAATCGTCAATAAGTACGGTCACATTTTTATCCGGGTCGATACGCCACAATTGGTTTTTTTCGTCTGCGGCCGCTAACAAATTGCCGTTACGATCGAAATAAAGTCCGTTCGAACGCCCTGCGGGTTTCATGTAATCGGCCACGGAGTTGTCGGCCGCGGTCCACTTTACGATTCGGTCGTTGGGCTGGTCGGTAAAATAGACATCGCCGTTGCTGTCGACGGCAGGCCCTTCGGTAAACTCGTATTCATCGGCTACCAATGTAAGCTCGGCGCCGTCGGCGATAATTTTTTGGGTCTGTGCTTTTTGCGCTTTGCAGGAATAAAGGCAAACAATAGTGGAGATGATTAGTGGGATGAAGGTTTTGAAATGTTTTTTCATAAGTGGTATGTATGATTGAATATTAAGTTCCCCACCTACGGTCGGCGGTTTGTAAATGCTTTCCAAAAAATGGCTAGGGCCTGGTCGATTTCCACCCCGGCCCCCTAACGACCCTACCGGGAAAAGCATCCGTATGCTCACCATTTTTCAACACCTGTGTTCCGTTCACAAACACATGTTGCATCCCCGTTGCGTATTGGTGGGGCTTTTCAAACGTGGCATTGTCCTTTATCTTT
>NZ_JBGTHY010000193.1:0-5303 GCF_041745955.1 Pricia sp. | reverse complement strand
GCCTTTGCCGCCGATGCGATTATGGAAGCTGCCAATGCCGGCATAAAAGTAATCATAACGATTACCGAAGGAATTCCCATAGCCGATATGGTCAAAGCGGCGGATTACATAAAACATAAGGATTGCCGTTTGATCGGTCCCAATTGTCCCGGTGTTATTACCCCCGGAGAGGCCAAAGTAGGCATCATGCCGGGCTTTGTATTTAAAAAAGGAACTGTGGGAATCGTTTCTAAATCGGGAACCTTGACCTATGAAGCGGCCGATCAGGTCGTACGCCAAGGATTGGGCATCACAACAGCCATCGGTATCGGTGGAGATCCTATTATTGGAACGACCACCAAAGACGCCGTAGAGCTCTTGATCAACGATCCCGAGACGGAAGCCGTTGTCATGATCGGTGAAATCGGCGGACAATTGGAAGCCGATGCCGCAAAATGGTACAAGGCGAGCGGAAGCAAAAAACCGATAATCGGATTTATCGCAGGGGAGACCGCCCCTGCCGGCAGGACCATGGGCCACGCCGGTGCTATTGTCGGCGGTAGCGACGATACCGCACAGGCCAAGAAGAAAATCATGCGGGAACACGGTATTCATGTTGTCGATTCCCCCGCCGAAATCGGATTGAAGGTGAAAGAGGTGATGGGATAGAAAAGAAATTTATGCTGCAATGAAATTACTGGAAGGAAAAAACGTCATCATAACCGGTGCCAGTCGAGGTATTGGGAAAGGCATTGCCGAAATATTCGCTGATCACGGGGCCAATGTGGCCTTCACCTACAGTTCAAGCGAAAAACCGGCTTTGGAACTGGAAAAGGAATTGATAGCTAAAGACGTTAAGGCAAAGGCCTACAAAAGTGACGCCGCAAGCTTTGAACAGGCAGATACCTTGGTTGCAAAGGTTTTGGAGGATTTTGGCGGCATCGATGTCCTAATCAACAATGCCGGCATCACTAAAGATAATCTTTTGATGCGTATGTCAGAATCTGATTTTGATAGTGTTATCGAAATTAACCTGAAGTCCGTGTTCAACATGACCAAGGCCGTGCAGCGCACTTTCCTGAAACAACGCAGCGGCTCTATCATTAATATGAGCAGTGTCGTCGGAGTCAAGGGCAATGCGGGACAGACCAATTACGCCGCTTCAAAAGCGGGCATGATCGGCTTTACGAAATCCGTAGCCTTGGAACTTGGCTCCCGTAACATTCGTTGCAATGCCATCGCTCCCGGGTTCATAGAAACCGAGATGACGGACAAGCTCGACGAAAAAACGGTACAAGGTTGGCGCGATGGCATTCCCCTAAAACGTGGCGGATCTCCCGAAGATATCGCCAATGCCTGTTTGTTTTTTGCTTCTGACCTGTCCGCTTACGTAACCGGTCAGGTTTTGAACGTCGATGGGGGGATGCTTACCTAGAAGACAATGAACATTCAAACAGTACTCCTACTCATCCTTGCCGCCATTGTGGCCCTGGGAATCGTAGTGTTCCAGTATTATTATAAAACCAAACGAAAGGGCAGATTAACCTTAATTTTGTCCTTTTTGCGTTTTTTGGCCTTGTTCGGGGTCTTCCTGTTGCTAATCAATCCCAAGTTTACCAAAAACAAATATCGTATCGAGAAGGCCAATTTGATTGTTTTGGTGGATAATTCTACTTCGGTGGCATCATCCAAGGATACCATCCAAAGGGTTTTAGACGAAATCGAAGAAAATAATGCCATCAAGAATCGTTTTAGTTTACGAGGGTACGGTTTTGGGGCTTTATTAACGGGTGGAGACGCCAAAAGTGACGTCTCCACAATCAACCACGATTCCCTATTTATCCAAAAAAGCACCAATATTGCAGGGGCCATAGGGGCAATTCAAGAAATTTATTCCGCTTCTAATTCTGCGATACTACTTTTGACCGATGGCAACCAAACCTTGGGACAGGATTATGAATTTTACGGCAAAAATCAAAAATTCCCCATTTATCCTGTGGCCATAGGCGATACGACGCGTTATGATGATGTCGCGATTTCGCAGGTGAACGTGAATCGGTACGCCTTCCTGAAAAATAAATATCCCATTGAAATTTATTTGTCCTACAACGGAAAGACCGATGTGCGGTCCGCCCTAAAAATATCGGTAGATGGAAAGACGGTATTTCGGGAGAACCTTTCATTTTCGGATACTGACAATTCGAAGACCATCAATACCGTATTGGATGCCAATTCAGTGGGAATGAAGAACATTGTGGTTTCAGTCGATTCCTTGGCCAACGAACGCAACACGAGCAACAATTCCAGACAGGTTGCGGTGGAGGTCATTGACGAAAAGACGGATATTGCCATTATCTCAAACCTATTGCATCCAGATATCGGGGCTTTAAAAAAGGCGATCGAAAGTAATGAGCAGCGTTCCGTCTCCGTAAAAAAACCGAATAGCGATGTGAAGCAGTTTGACGATGTCGACCTGTTTATACTGTATCAGCCCGATGCCTCCTTTAAAACCGTATACGATTATATTCAAATGAAAAAGTCCAATCTGTTCACCATAACGGGTACGGAAACGGACTGGAATTTCTTAAACAAAGTACAAAAGGGCTTTTCAAAAGAAAGTTACAATCAAGCAGAGGAGGTTTTTCCTAGCTTAAATTCCGGTTTCGCACTTTTTAATATCAACGATTTTTCGATTCAGGATTATCCTCCACTGAACAGTAACTTGGGAGAGATACAGCTTGCTAATTCCGGGGAGATTCTTTTGACCCAGCGTATCAAGGGTGCGGAACTGAACCAGCCTTTGCTCGCAGTTATCGGAAAGGGTACTCAAAGAGAAGCCGTACTGTTCGGGGAAAATAGCTGGAAATGGCGTATGCAAAGTTTTCGCAATGAACAGAACTTTAAGAATTTCGATGAATTTATTGGCAGGTTGGTGCTATATCTTTCCGCCAATACCTCTAAGGAACGGCTGACGTTGGAGTATAGTTCTGTCTACCCGGGAAATAGCATTGCCAAAATCACGGCTACCTATTTCGATGAAACCTATGTTTTCGAGCCGAACGCGACGATTGATCTAAAGCTCAAAAATACCGATACGGAAGCGGTAACTGAAATGCCCATGCTTTTAAAAGGAAGCTACTATGAATCGGATTTAAGTAGTCTGGCACCTGGTAGGTATGATTTTACGGTAGCGGTGCGTAACGAAAACCTTTCCAAATCAGGCAGTTTCACGATTCTTGATTTTGATGTGGAAAAACAATTGGTAACGACCGATTATCAGAAATTGGCCCGTTTGGCCGAGAATACAGGGGGAGAACTTTACTTTCCATCACAAATTGAGACGCTATTGTCAGACCTATCAAAAGACGATCGCTTTTTGCCCGTGCAGAAAGGCGAGCAAAATACCGTATCTTTGATCGATTTCCGAATTCTATTGGCACTGATTGCAACCTTATTGGCTGCGGAGTGGATCATTAGAAAGTATAACGGACTACTATAAACTAAGAAAAACTATGGATAAATTACCAAAAATTGCATTACCTATTATTTTCGGCCTGATTGTGCTGGTCATATTGATTTCAAAATCTGCCATAACCATCGATTCCGGTCAGGCTGGTGTACTTTATAAAACTTTTGGTGGCGGTGTAGTGACCGAAGAACCGCCGATGGGCGAAGGTTTTCATATCGTAGCCCCTTGGAACAAAGTCTTTATTTATGAGGTAAGACAACAAGAAGTGTTTGAAAAAATGCAGGTACTATCGTCAAACGGACTGGAAATTAAATTGGACGCTTCCGTATGGTTCGAGCCCAAACGGGAGTCTTTAGGAAAATTGCACCAGGAAAAGGGAACGGAATATATTCAGCGGGTACTTTTGCCAACCATACGCTCAGCGGCAAGAAGTGTCGTGGGACGATATACCCCAGAGCAATTGTACTCCAGTAAGCGGGATGCCATACAGACAGAAATTTATGAGGAAACTAAAAAAATCGTAGACGGCCAGTACATTCAGTTGAACGAGGTATTGGTGCGCGACGTCACCTTACCGGCGACCATAAAAGAGGCCATTGAACGTAAATTGAAGCAAGAACAGGAATCTTTGGAATATGAATTTCGATTGGTAACCGCCCAAAAGGAGGCCGAAAGAGTAACCATCGAAGCGCAAGGCAAGGCAAATGCCAACTCGATTCTTAGCGCTTCGCTTACTGATGAAATTTTAAGGGACAAAGGAGTAGACGCGACCCTCAAGCTTGCCCAATCCGCCAACGCCAAGGTGGTAATCGTCGGTGGTGGGGATTCAGGACTTCCGCTGATTCTAGGAAATAATTAAAATAAATTTGGTCGGTCGAAATTAAGTTTTAATTTTACGTCTGTAATGAAGAACAAGCACATACACCATCATTTTTATACTTGCGCTCAAGCGAGGTAAAGTTGTATGTAGTGTACCCACATATTTTTACGACCCGTTTGAGCAATCAAGCGGGTTTTTTAATGAATATATTTATTTATGATACGAATAGCCATCCAAAAATCCGGTCGTTTAAACGAAGATTCGCTACAGATCTTAAAGGACTGCGGAATCTCGATAGACAACGGTAAAGATCAATTAAAGGCATCCTCACGAAATTTTCCATTGGAGGTTTTTTACCTCCGAAATGGCGATATCCCCCAGTATTTGAGGGACGGCGTGGTCGATATTGCCATAATCGGGGAAAATGTTTTAATTGAAAAGGGTGAGGATATCGAGATTGCCGAAAAATTGGGCTTTTCGAAATGTAAGGTATCCCTCGCCGTACCGAAATCGGTAAAATATACTTCCGTGCAGGATTTTGAGGGAAAGCGCATTGCTACGTCCTATCCAAATACCGTTCGGAATTATTTGAATAAAAAGGGAGTCAGTGCCGATTTGCACATCATCAATGGTTCCGTAGAGATTGCCCCGAATATAGGGCTGGCGGATGCGATTTGCGATATTGTTTCCAGTGGAAGTACACTATTTAAGAACAATCTGAAGGAAGTCGAGGTGATGCTGAAAAGTGAGGCCGTGTTGGCGGTTTCCCCTAAAATATCCGAAGAACGCAGGGAAATTTTAAAAAGGATACAATTCCGTATTCGATCCGTTTTAGAAGCTCGGCAATCCAAATACGTTTTGCTCAACGCGCCGAACGACAAGCTGGATCAAATTGTATCGCTGCTACCCGGAATGCGGAGTCCCACGGTTTTACCTTTAGCGCAAGAGGGCTGGAGTTCCGTACACACCGTCATCAATAAAGACAAATTTTGGGAGGTCATTCATGAATTGAAGGAGGCCGGGGCAGAAGGTATT
>NZ_JBGTHY010000192.1:0-1765 GCF_041745955.1 Pricia sp. | reverse complement strand
GGGGTGGTGGCGCCCAAGGTAATCGTACCGGTATACTCCTTTATCTGCCCTTGAAGCTCGTTGATTCTTTTGGTGAACTTTCCTGTACACACAAGTAGAAGTCCCGTTGCCAAGGGATCTAAGGTACCCGCATGGCCGATCTTGATTTTTTTAAGTTTGAATTTCTTGCGGATGGCCCACTTAAGCTTGTTGACCGCCTGAAATGACGACCAGGCCAAGGGTTTGTCGATCAAGAGGAGTCGGCCGGTCTGGAAATCTTCCTCACTCTTGTAACTATGTGGTGTGACGTTCGGTTTATCAGATTTATCCATTTTTATAAATGGAGATTAAGTCGCGCTCGATATATTTTCTAAAAACTTCGTTTACACCATTCTTTGTTACTAGGTCGATTTTATTTTCTAAGTTTTCCGTCAAGTCCATGTATAGACCGCCCAAATCGAGCAGTGATATGCTATCATCCAAATCAACCATGATATCGATGTCACTATCGGACTGCATCTCATTACGGGCATAGGAGCCAAAAACACCAATTTCCTTTAGCCTAAGGGGTAATATGGTATCGATAATTATTTTATTGATTTTAGCGGCCATGATACTAGTAAAATTAAGTAAAATTTTACGAATTGATAGTATTTGAAAAGTAGGTATATGATAATAACCTGGTCACACAACCGTCAAAGGCTGCACAAAATAATGAATCAGAAGTAGCGCAATGCCGACTATTATCCGATAATAACCAAAGGCTTTGAAGCCGTTTCTGCTGAGGTATCCGATAAAGGTCCTGATGGCGAGAAGGGCGACCAAAAAACCAATAACGTTACCGATAATCAGAAGATTTATTTGTTCGCCGGTCAAGGTAAGGCCTGCCTCGTAATAATCATAACTTTTCTTCAGGGTGGCCCCCAACATGGTAGGTACGGCTAGAAAGAAAGAGAATTCGGCAGCGGCTGTCCGCGATAATTTTTGGGACATACCGCCAACGATACTCGCACCACTTCGAGAGACCCCGGGAATCATGGCCAAGCATTGAAACAGTCCGATTTTAAAGGCCGTGGCATACGAAATATGCGTCTCCTCGGCATCGCCGAACCAATCGTCTACCTTTAAAAGAATAAATCCTCCGATAACCAAGGATATAGCCACCGTAACCGGATTTTCAAGCAACGAATCGATGACATCGCTAAGCAAAAGCCCGAGCACCACGGCCGGAATAAAGGCGACCAAAAGTTTGTAGTAAAAATCGATACTCTGAAAAAACCGTTTGAAATATAGTACTACGACCGAAAGAATGGTGCCGAGTTGGATGACAATGGTGAACAATTTGGTAAAATCTTCTGAGGCGATACCAAAAAATGACGAAGCGATGATCATGTGCCCGGTGGAGGAAACGGGCAAATATTCGGTGATGCCCTCTATGATGGCGAGTATAATGGCCTGTAGATAATCCAAAAGCTATGACTTCTTATGGGGGTTCAACAAAATGGCATAGACCTCGATGCCAAGCCCTATCAGCACAAGGGTGGGCGCCAATCGAATTCTGCGGAAGTGATAGATTTCATCGTTGAAGACATTGGGGTCATCGGTACCGCCTCCGCTCATCAAAATAAATCCCAAAGCGATAAAGGCGATACCGATGAACATGAACATGTAGTTCTTTTTCTGGAAAATGAATTCCTGTTTCGGCTGGTTATCTGTTGTTGTAGTATGTCTCTTGGCCATGCTGCAAAAGTAGTTAAAAGTGGCGGGAAAAAAGTTTATGGATTTA
>NZ_JBGTHY010000191.1:0-3241 GCF_041745955.1 Pricia sp. | reverse complement strand
TGCGGCGGCGGAGATTACCAATGCCGATGCCATACATCCGGGGTACGGATTTTTGTCCGAAAATTCCAAATTCTCGAAAATCTGTGCCGAGCACGAAATAAAATTTATCGGGGCATCGGGGGAGCATATTGACCGAATGGGCGATAAAGCCTCTGCAAAGGTCACCATGAAAAAAGCGGGCGTACCCACAGTTCCGGGTTCCGACGGATTGCTGAAAGATTTGGCCGACGCCATAAAGGTGGCCAAAAAAATGGGCTATCCCGTCATGATAAAAGCGACCGCCGGCGGTGGTGGTAAGGGTATGCGTGCCGTAAGGGCAGCCGAGGAAATGGAAGTACTTTTTGAGAGCGCCGTTAAAGAAGCCTCCGCTGCATTCGGCAATGGTGATATGTACATGGAAAAACTCATCGAAGAGCCAAGACACATCGAAATACAGATAGTCGGGGATCAGTACGGAAAAGCCTGTCATCTTTCCGAGCGCGACTGTTCGATACAGCGACGGCATCAAAAATTGACCGAAGAAACGCCTTCGCCCTTTATGACCGACAAGCTTCGGGATGCCATGGGCAAGGCAGCGGTCAAAGCCGCGGAATTTATTAAGTACGAGGGTGCCGGCACCATTGAGTTTTTGGTCGACAAGCACCGTAATTTTTACTTTATGGAAATGAATACCCGTATTCAGGTCGAGCATCCGATTACCGAGCAGGTCATCGATTACGACTTGATCCGCGAACAGATACTGGTCGCCGGCGGGGTTCCGATTTCCGGAAAAAACTATCTTCCGAAACTACATTCCATCGAATGCCGAATCAATGCCGAAGATCCCTACAACAATTTCAGGCCATCCCCGGGAAAGATTACCACCTTGCATATTCCCGGCGGGCACGGCGTACGAATGGACACCCATGTCTACAGTGGCTACAGTATTCCGCCCAATTACGATAGCATGATCGCCAAGCTCATCACGACGGCACAGACCCGCGAAGAGGCCATCAACAAAATGAGACGCTCCCTTGACGAATTTGTAATCGAAGGCATAAAGACTACCATACCCTTTCACAGGCAGTTGATGGACCATCCCGATTATCTGGCGGGCAACTATACGACCGCGTTCATGAACGATTTCAAGATGGAACCGCAGACGGAGGAGTAATCGTTGTTAAATGAACCTCAGCTACTGGGAATACAAAACTTGGCTCTCCCACATCGATTTTACCATCGTCGGCAGCGGTATTGTCGGCCTGAACTGTGCGCTGCACCTCAAGCAACGATTTCCGAAAGCAAAAATTGTGGTTCTCGAAAAGGGGTTTTTACCGCAGGGCGCTAGCACCAAAAATGCGGGCTTCGCCTGTTTTGGTAGTATTTCCGAGATTTTGGCGGATTTGAGGCAACATTCCGAGGAAGAGGTTTTTGGTCTTGTCCAAAAAAGATGGAACGGCATACAACTGCTACGGGAAACGCTGGGCGATAAGGCCCTCGATTTTCAACAACTTGGCGGACATGAGTTGTTCTTGGAAGAGGATGGCGCACTATTTCAAAACTGCGTGCGAATGCAGGATGAAGTTAACCGGCTCTTATATCCCGTTTTTAGTGGAGATGCCTTTCATGAACATCCGAATACGTTCCTGTTCAAGGGCATACGGGACAAGTACATTACGAATAGTTTTGAAGGCCAATTGGATACGGGTAAAATGATGGCCCGGTTACTATGGCTTGTCCAAAATCAAGGTGTTATCGTTCTGAACGGCATTTCCGTAGAAGATTTTTCGGAGAACACATCGAATATCAAGGTCAGCACCGACCGTTTCGAATTAAACACGAATAATCTTCTAATAGCCACCAATGGATTTGCCGCCCAATTATTGAACGAACATGTGCAACCGGCAAGGGCACAGGTCTTGATTACCAAACCAATTAAAAACCTTTCCATTAAAGGAACCTTTCATTTTGATGAGGGATATTATTATTTTAGGAATATCGATTGCCGTATTTTATTCGGAGGTGGTAGAAATCGCGACCTGAAAACCGAGGAAACGACAGTATTAGAACAAACCGAACGTATTCAAAAGCACTTGGAAAAGTTACTCAAGAAAGTTATTCTGCCTGGTATTCCCTTTGAGGTCGACCGAAGGTGGAGCGGTATCATGGGCGTGGGCGACATAAAACGGCCTATTGTAAAACAAGTTTCCGAAAATGTGTTCTGTGGAGTTCGTCTCGGGGGTATGGGCATTGCCATCGGTAGTTTAGTGGGAAAGGAGCTGGCGGACTTGGTTTGACCGTTTCATCGATAAACACTACCTTAATCCTTCATTAAAATCAACTTTTTCGATGGCAAAAAAGAAACACCTCCGCAGCAGCGAATGGTTCGGGGGCAAAGATAAAATGGGCTTTGTACACCGTTCCTGGTTGCGCAACCAAGGCTATCCCGACGATTATTTTCAGGGGAGGCCCGTGATCGGCATCTGTAATACCTGGTCCGAACTGACACCCTGCAACGGACATTTGCGCGATTTTGCCGAAGTGGTCAAAAAAGGAATTCTCGAAGCTGGCGGATTCCCGATGGAATTCCCGGTCATGTCGTTGGGCGAAACCCTAATGCGACCGACCACCATGCTGTTCCGGAATTTGGCAAGTATGGATGTCGAGGAGTCCATTCGGGCGAACCCCTTGGACGGTATCGTACTTTTGACCGGCTGCGATAAGACTACCCCGAGTACTGTCATGGGCGCTTGCAGCGTAGATTTGCCGACCATCGTCGTACCGGGCGGGCCCATGTTGAGCGGGCGTTTCCGGGGCGAGAAAGTCGGTTCGGGTTCCATGAACTGGATGATCAAGGAAAAACAAAATCTGGAAGGCTACACCGCGGCGGATTTTACCGAGGCCGAAGTCTGTGTGGCCCGTAGTATCGGACATTGCAATACCATGGGCACGGCCTCGACAATGGCAACGATGGTAGAAGCCCTCGGCTTGACCCTACCTGGATTCTCGTCCATTCCGGCAGCAGACTCCCGGAAAAAACTGCTTGCCCAGCTGTCCGGAAGACGCATCGTCGAAATGGTCAGGGAAGATTTGAAACTCTCCAAAATATTGACCCGAAAGGCGTTCGAGAATGCCATTGTGACCAATGCGGCCGTCGGCGGATCGACGAATCTGATCATACATCTCACAGCTATTGCCGGCAGGATCGGGGTAGATCTTAAACTGGAGGATTTTGATGTATTGGGAAGCAAGGTGCCTTTAC
>NZ_JBGTHY010000190.1:0-2492 GCF_041745955.1 Pricia sp. | reverse complement strand
GGTTTTTTTATAGGAAAAATTTACATCGGCGGAATCCTTGACCTTGATGGTTTTTGTAACTACTTCATAATCTGCCCAACCCTTATCGGTTTTATATTTTGTGGTGTCCGTTGGATGGGTTTCCTCGAAATAGAAGTCCACATCATCGTTTTCGAACATGGTCATACCATAGGCCAAATTTCTGTCATGGCCCAATAAGGGAAAGGGCACACCCGCCAAATGATACCCATATTTCTCGTAAGATGGCGTGCTAACATGGGCTTCATACCAGACCGAGGGTTGGGAGAACCCGATATGGGGATCGTTGGCGAAAATAACTTTGCCGTTTTTGGTTTTTTCGGGGGCGAGTACCCAGCTGTTACTTCCCTCGAAAAGGGGAATCGCCAATTTTTCAAGGGATTTCATTACGCCGGCCGTCATTTTATCCTTTCTCTTTAGTGTATCGGACGTATTCCTTAACGAATCGGACGTAGCGGAATTATAATTCTTGATCCAGACCGAACCGGGATCGCTATTGATTTCGAGGTCTTTCAGATATTCGGATCCCAACCTGTCCCGTATTTCGGTCAGCAAGGGATCGGTCTTGTGGGCCATGGCGAAACTAAAGGCCATATAGCCCATGGTGTTGTAGACATCCTTTAAGGTGAATTTTCGTTTTTCGATGCCGGTAAGATAAAACTCGATAGGTGTCGGTCCCTCGTCGATAAATTGGTTAATGCCATTGAGATACGCTTGGGAAAGTTGGACGGATTTCTGGCTTTTGTTCAATTTGGCTAGGGTTTGAACGGAGGCATCATCGATTCCCAAAGCGAGGAAGAATTTGTCCGTTCCGATAAAATCTTTTCCGAAGACCCCTGAAATATCACCGCTACCTATCCGCCGCAAAAGTTCCATTTGCCACAAACGGTCTTGGGCATGTACGTAGCCCAATGCGGTAAAGGCATCCTTTTCATTATCCCCATAAATATGCGGAATCCCGTAGGTGTCGAAATAGACCTCCACTTCCCCGGTAAGACCGGAAAGCTGTTTTTCTCCCTTGTAATCCGGCTTGGCCAAATAAATGAAAATACCGATCGCCGAGGCCAAAATACCTATGAGAATAAGTAGTACCCACCCCACTTTTTTCAGGATTCGCATTTAAAATAGTATTGCCGATTAAGTGGAGAAAGATAGGGATTATTCCCCTGAAACGACACTCGTTTCATTAAACCGCTGCAGACCTTGCAGCAGCCAATTCCGGTAAGTATCCCTATCGGTATATTGTATGGCATTGTTCAGGACTTCCAAATCTGGGGAAAGCAGCACGTAGTAGGGTTGCGAGGCGGCACCGAAATTTATACTCTGAAAGGTACCCCACTTCTGTCCTATGGTTTTAATACTTTTTATCCGGCCGGAATCGAACTTGAAGTCAAATTGTTGGTCTTCAGGAAGTTCTTTGCGGTCATCAATATATAAGGATATTAAAACAAATTCATCCTTCAAAATAGGATAGATATCAGCTTCGCTCCATACATTGGCTTCCATTTTACGGCAATTGACGCAGGCCCATCCCGTAAAATCAAGAAGAATCGGCTTATCCACTTTCTTGGCGTGGGCCAGCCCTGCATCAAAATCCTTAAAGCAATCGATTCCGAGGGGACAGTCGCTCTCAGTTGCAAAAATGCTGTAGAAATGGGGCGGCGGAAAGCCGCTCAACAGTTTGAGACTTGAAAAATTGAATAGTCCCGCTATCAAATAGATGGAAAATGCCGCACTGGCGACGCCGATGCCCTTTCTAACCGCCGGCAACTTTGCCTTCGGCCCATCATGCGGAAAGCGGATAATACCGAATAGATACAGTGTCAGAAAGACGAACAATACGATCCATATACCTAAAAAGATTTCCCGCTTTAAAATTCCCCATCCGCCGACCATATCGGCGTTGGACAGGAATTTCAGGGCCAGGGCTAGCTCCAAAAAGCCCAGTACTACTTTTACCGTAGTCATCCAACCTCCGGATTTCGGCAGGGAATTCAACCAAGTCGGAAACAGGGCGAACAGCCCGAATGGAAGGGCCAACGCCACCCCAAAACCGGTCATTCCGGCGGACAGATTCGTAGCTACATCGCCATCACCCAAAACGGTGCTGCCCAACAGGCCTCCCAAAATGGGACCTGTACATGAAAAAGAGACCAGTGCCAAGGTAACGGCCATAAAAAAGATACCGATACCGCCACCGACCTTGGTGGATGCCGCATCCATCTGGTTGGCCCAAGAACTGGGCAGCGTCAACTCGTAATAACCGAAAAATGAAAACGCAAAAACTAGAAAAATCACGAAAAACACGACGTTCAACCAAATATTGGTGGCTATGGTATTTAATATCTGTGAATCGACGGAATCGAACAAATGAAAGGGAAGGCTCAATAAAAAATAAATCAAAACGATAAAGAATCCATACAGCATAGCATTGGCGATGCCTTTGGACTTCTTCTCGGAATGTTTCGTAAAAA
>NZ_JBGTHY010000189.1:0-3170 GCF_041745955.1 Pricia sp. | reverse complement strand
GGTGTTATAAAATTCTTCGTCAGTTTTAGTTAGATAAATGATGCCTTCGATAAGACCGACCAGACCCGTTGCCATAACAAAGAAAAAACCAATTCCAACACACATTAGTACATATCCGATAACAGTGGCGACCAATAAAATGATCCCTTCCTTTTGATATCCCAATATAAATTTATGTATGCCCAGCGATCCGAGTACTATGGCCAAAATGCCGGCCAGTATCTTTTTGTTCTCATTACCGCCCCCTGCAAAGGCGCCCCTGGCCCCTTCACTAAATTCGTTTGCCGTTCTTTTGGCCCCTTCCCCGAATTCGTTGGCGGCCTTTTTGGTGTCGTCGGCAAAATCTTTGGTCGATTCTTTGGCTTTTTCGAATTCTCCCTTGGCCTTATTACCAAAACCACTTGACTTCTTATTTTCCTTGTCGAAGGATCCTTCCGAACCTTCTCCGAATTTTTTATTCTCGTCTGACATTGATAGCTTTTTTAGGTTGTTAATTTTGTCAGGTTAAATGTAGCAAATTTTCCTATATCAATGAAATCAGGTATCTGTCACTTTAAAAAATATCGGTTCCAAACAACAACGCAAGACGAGTTCATTGAACTGATCAAGATATTTCAAAACAGCCGCTTAATAGCGCAACATCGTATTTTTTATCCTCTTACCTTTTTAAAGTCATTGTTTTACATTTTTTTCATATAGCGATATCCAAGCATCAACGGTCATCTTGGTTGCCAGTTCTCCGATCAGGTCATAGGGAATATCGGCTATATATTTAAAGCGGATACAGCTTTTGCCCATATCCAATTTGCGTGTACAGTGTTCTGGATATTCTTTTAAGAACCAGTTGTAGAGTTTCTCGTCCGCATACATACCCATATGATAAACGGCTACAAAATTCTTTTGTGAGGCGAGGTTCATAAAGGGAAGCGGAAGTTCAGGCGAGCAATGGTATCCTGGGGGATATATCGTGTGCGGTACCACATAGCCTAACATGCCATAGCTTAGTTGTTCTTCGAATCCTTCAGGAAGGTTATGAAGGATGGTCTTTCTTAGTCGGGATATTACATTTTGGCGGTCTTCGGGCAGCGAGGCGATATACTCCTCAGGCGATTTTGCTTGGTATTTCATCGATGGGTCCTTTAGAAATGATATCCTAAAGTTAACAAAATTCTGCCTTAACTTTATTTACGATGGTCTGTGCCAATTTTTCAAGGCTTTCGACGGTCCAACCTGCCACGTGCGGGGAGAGCATGACATTTTCGGCTTTGATCAGATATTCAAAAGCCTCGGGTAGCTTGCCGTCGGCAAACATATTTTCGAAGGATGATTTTTCATATTCCAGCACATCCAGTCCCGCGCCTAAAATTTTTCCCGATTTTAAAGCGGCTACCAAATTTTCGGTAATTAAACATTTTCCGCGGGCCGTATTCAAGAGCCAGAGCGGATTGCGAAAGGCGTTAATGAATTCGGTATCTATCATTCCGATCGTATTATCCGTCTGCGGAACGTGAAGGCTTAAAACATCGGTACGGTTCTGCAGTTCCATAATTCCAACTTGCCGTGCGTTTTCGTCTCCAACACCTCCTTTGATATCGTAGCAGATAACTTGGTCGACATCGAAACCTCTCAGTTTTTTGGCAAAGGCCTTACCCATGTTTCCGTAGCCGATGATGCCTACGGTTTTCCCTTCCAATTCTACCCCCCGATTGCCCTCACGGTCCCACTTTCCCGAACGCACTTCACGATCGGCCTTGTTGAGGTTGTTGAAGAGTGATAACAGCATGCCAAGCGTATGTTCGCCCACCGCATTGCGATTACCTTCAGGCGCGCCGGCCAAGAAAATGCCGTTCGCCTCGGCATGCCTGACGTCGATATTTTCGAGTCCCGCTCCCAAGCGTCCTATAAATTTAAGAGTATCCGCCTTGTTCAGAAACTCGCTATCGATACTAAATCGGCTTCTAATGATTAGCCCGTCGTATTGGTGAATCTTTTTCTCGATGTCTTGCTTCGAAGAAGTGTAATCCTCATCGTTTTGAAAGCCGAGTTCGGCAAATTGTGCGATGAGAAGGGGATGGTTTCGGTCTACGTGGAGTACTTTCATATACTTAAATCTTTGGATAATGGCTCTGGGTCAACTCATGTTCCACACCGCCGGTATGGGCCGTATTGATTTTTTCAAAAAGTAAAAGCTGGACTTCCTCGCCGTTTCTGGTCGACGGGCAATGTTCGACGCCTTTGGGCACCACAATGATCTCGCCCTCGTGCACTGTTTCCGTACGGTCGCGGAACTGCATGTACAGCGTGCCCTTTAATACCTGAAAAAGTTCATCTTCGTTCTCATGGGAGTGCCAAACGAACTCCCCTTGTATTTTGGCTAAGAGCACTTGCATATCGTCAACGATAGCAATCTGGTGCGGATGCCATTGTTTGCTGAACGTTGAATATTTCTCTTTTAAGTTGATGGGCTTCATTCGGTAATCTTTTTTTTGGGAGGAAGCAAAGGTACGAAGCTTTTTGCCAAGAATTGTTGCTTTTAAAGGGTACGGCTGACTTAAAGCACCATCAAATTACATCCCCGAACATCGGAATGGTCGAAACGGCCCAATATCTCAAAACTGCCATCCGGGTGTACTTTGCCCAAGTCTTGTGTGGCGATAAAGGCGCAGGAGTTGATGTTGGCCAAATCGATGACGTTGATTCCGCCGGTCTGCCCGGTGGTTTTATAGGTCATGGGGTCTTCGGTATCACGGATCATGATTTTCATCCAAGGTGGGGTTTCGAAGTTTCCGTTTCCTTTGGAGTAGGCCTGGGATAATAGTTCGGTCATGCCATATTCGGAGTGGATACGGTCAACCCCGAAACCGGATTTAAGAATTTGGTGCAGCTCTTCGCGGATCAGCTCTTTTCTACGGCCTTTCATTCCGCCGGTTTCCATAATTATTGTATGTTGCAATTTTATGGGATGTTTTTCTGCCATATCCAATAGGGCGAAGGATACTCCGATCAGTAGCGTTTTTGTGCCCGCTGCTTCAAGTTGCATTAGCTGGTCGTTTAATCCTTCCAGGTTATCCAGATAAAATCCGCTTTTTTCATGTCCGCTTTTACGGATCAGATCGTCGACCATGTATATCAGCGAAGAACCTTCCCGCTCGAGATAGGACGGAAGCAGT
>NZ_JBGTHY010000188.1:0-8076 GCF_041745955.1 Pricia sp. | reverse complement strand
GTAGACGACCTCACGCTGTGCGTTCATTACATCATCATATTCCAACAAACGTTTACGCACGCCGAAATTGTTTTCCTCTACTTTTTTCTGGGCGCGTTCTATGGATTTGGTCATCATGCCGTGTTGAATGACCTCACCTTCTTCAAGGCCCATCCTGTCCATCATCTTGGCGACCCGTTCCGATCCGAAGAGGCGCATGAGGTTGTCTTCGAGGGACACGTAGAACTGAGAGCTTCCGGGATCACCTTGACGCCCTGAACGACCCCGTAGCTGCCTATCTACCCGACGGGAATCATGGCGTTCGGTACCAACAATGGCGAGTCCGCCTGCTTTTTTGACCTCGGCGGAGAGTTTGATATCCGTACCACGGCCGGCCATGTTGGTAGCGATGGTCACAATTCCCGATTTGCCGGCTTCTGCGACAACATCGGCTTCCCTTTTATGGAGCTTCGCGTTGAGGACGTTGTGATCTACTTTTCGAAGGTTCAGCATACGCGATAAGAGCTCCGAAATTTCCACCGATGTCGTACCGATCAAAACAGGTCTTCCGGCCTGTGAAAGCTCGGTTACCTGATCGATGATAGCGTTGTATTTTTCGCGTTTGGTCTTATAGATAAAATCGTTTCTGTCATCACGGGCAATTGGGCGGTTCGTTGGAATTTCCATGACATCCAACTTATAGATTTCCCAAAATTCCCCGGCTTCGGTGACTGCCGTACCGGTCATACCGGACAGCTTTTTGTACATTCTAAAATAGTTCTGTAGGGTAACCGTGGCGAAGGTCTGGGTCAGGGCTTCGATCTTTACGTTCTCTTTGGCCTCGATGGCTTGATGCAGGCCATCTGAATAGCGGCGACCGTCCATTATACGTCCGGTCTGCTCGTCTACGATCATTACCTTATTTTCCATCACAACATACTCGACATCCTTTTCAAAAAGTGTATAGGCCTTCAACAGTTGGCTCAAAGTGTGTATACGCTCGCTTTTGATACCGAAATCCTTGAAAAGTTCTTCTTTTAGCTCAGCCTCCTTTTCGATTTCGAGGTTTTGGCTTTCGATTTTAGCGATTTCACCACCGATATCGGGCATTACAAAGAAATCACGGTTTTCTTCCCCCGAAATATAATCGACACCCTTATCGGTAAGCTCGATCTGGTTGTTCTTTTCATCGATTACAAATAGCAGATCTTCATCGACTTTTGGCATTTCGCGATTATTGTCCTGCATATAGAAATTCTCGGTCTTTTGCAAGAGCTGTTTTACACCTTCTTCACTCAAAAATTTTATCAATGGCTTGTTCTTGGGCAGACCACGATGTACCCTTAACAATTGAAAACCACCTTCTTTGGTGTCGCCATCTGCAATCAGTTTTTTAGCCTCTGCCAAAACGCCTGTTAAATGTTGGCGCTGTTTGTTGACAATATCGCCCACTTTTGGTTTCAGTTCGTTGAATTCATGGCGATTGCCTTCGGGCACCGGTCCGGATATGATCAATGGTGTACGCGCATCATCGACCAAAACGGAATCGACCTCATCGACGATAGCATAATGGTGCGGGCGCTGTACGATATCTTTGGGCTTGTGCGCCATATTATCGCGTAGATAATCGAAACCGAACTCGTTGTTCGTACCATAGGTGATATCGGCATTATAGGCCGCCCTTCTTCCTGCGGAGTTCGGCCGGTGGTAGTCGATACAGTCCACGGAAAGGCCATGGAATTGAAAGATGGGGGCCATCCAGGCACTGTCCCTTTTGGCCAGATAATCGTTTACGGTTACTAAGTGTGTCCCTTTGCCGGCAAGGGCGTTGAGGTAGAGCGGAAGGGTAGCCACCAAGGTTTTACCTTCACCCGTCTGCATCTCGGCAATTTTGCCTTGATGCATGGCTATACCACCGATCAACTGTACATCGTAGTGTATCATGTCCCAGGTGACCTCCTTACCGGCGGCATCCCAAGAATTTTTCCAGATGGCCGATTCGCCGTCGAGGGTAACATAGTCTTTGGTGCCGGAAAGTTCCCTGTCATATTCCGAGGCGGTTACGGTTAGGGTCTCGTTGTGAAAGAAGCGTTTTGCGGTTTCCTTCACCACGGCATAGGCGACCGGTAAAATTTCGTTCAAGGTATCTTCCGTGGTTTTATAGGCTTCTTCCTTGAGTTTGTCGATCTCCGCGTAGATATCCTCGTTTTTGTCAATATCATCGGATGCCTTTACTTCTTCCTCCAAGGCCTGTATCTGCCTTGTGATTTCGCTGATATCCTCGGCTATCTTTAGTTTGAAGGTATTCGTCTTGTCCCGCAGTTCGTCGTTGCTGATAGACTCCAATTGCTGTTCAAAAGATTTTATCTGGTCGACTAAGGGGCCTAGGGCCTGTACATCTTTTTTTGATTTATCCCCTACAAATATTTTGATGACCGAATTTAAAAGACTCATTTTATGCTGATTAATAGTAAACCGCTTTGTTCGGAACCTTATACGGTAAGCGGCGAAGTATCCGTTTTTGACTGTAGTCGTGCAATAACAACAAAAGGCATTCCAACAATGGAATTCGTGAAAAAACGACTCTATAGCTGCCAAAATTACATAAAGAACTTGTTTAAACCTTTTCTTTTACCTTCGAATATCAAATTTTGCGCCCATACTTCCTCATTTTTTACCGACGTAGCCCTGCTATGTTTGCGAAAAATGATATCATTTGGTCACTGAAGCCGCTATTCTGGATTCCAAACAAAAAGTTCAAACGAGTTCATAAAAAAAAGTCTCCATGGAGACTTTTTTTTATGAATTATTAATGGAATAATGATGGTATCAATATTCGTCCTCGTTCCAGAGGTAATCCTCTTCTGTGGGATAATCCGGCCAGATTTCCTCGATGGATTCGTATATCTCTCCGCCTTCCTCTTCCATGGATTGCAGGTTTTCTACTACCTCCAATGGCGCTCCGGTACGAATGGAATAATCGATCAATTCGTCTTTAGTTGCCGGCCAGGGTGCATCGCTTAAATACGATGCCAGTTCTAATGTCCAATACATGCTACTATCGTGATTTTAATTTTTTGCAAAAGTAATTTTAAAAAGCACATGGGCAAGTAAAATTGACACTTTCTGCTAAAATTTGTTAGTATACTACTGCGATAACGATTAAATAATGAATTTATTGGAGAAAACCAAAACGATTTACGCTTTTATGGGGTATCGTTGCGCTCCGGCATCCATTGTATCTCTACCGCCTTTAAATCAAGGGACAATTTTCGTGCCAGTACAAACAGATAATCCGAAAGTCGGTTTATATATTTCAATAGGTTTGGGTTGAACGGAACATGCTCATGGAGTAGGGTACACATCCGTTCGGTCCTTCGGCAGACCGTTCGCGCAATATGACAGTATGACACGGTCGTGTGTCCACCGGGAAGTATAAAATGGGTCATTTGGGGTAATAATGCTTCCATTGTATCTATTTCGGTTTCCAAAACAGTAATGTCGGCATCCGATATTTCGGGAATGTTCAAACGTTTCTTTCCGGTTTTCAACACTGCTTTTGCGGGGTCGGTAGCTAATATGGCGCCAACGGTGAACAGTTTTTCCTGAATTCGGATCAGTATATCCTTAAAATGTTCTTCAATATCTTGATCACGAATCAGGCCCAACCACGAGTTCAGTTCGTCTACCGTACCGTAGCTTTCAATTCGGATATGGTGTTTTTTGACCCGAGTACCGCCGATCAGTCCCGTAGTGCCATCGTCGCCGGTCTTTGTGTAGATTTTCATGGTTGTTCCTTTTCCTCGTTTTTTCGTTCATAACCTTCCATAAATTTACGGTCTTTGCGGCGGTTTGAACTTCTTCGGTTTGAAAACGTAATAAAGAGGTATACTACAAAAAGTATCCCCACAACGGCATAAATTGTATACTTGGCCATGTTAAAATTCTAAGCCTTAAAGTTACAACATCAAATTCGTATCTTGAAATGTTCCTTGGCTTGTTCTTTTCGAAAAAATACCGCCCCGCAGTAAAACATGTCTACGGTTACCGTTACGTTTTGATGGCTCTTGATTTTTTCCCAAAGGGAAAGATTGGTGGCGTTACCATGAATATTTTCAACGAGTAGTAAGGTGTTATTATGGATTTTTTTTTCTTCGGATGTCGTACAGACCAGTTTTTTGGCTTCGAATGGATTTGTAAATAGGAGGTCGTACGGCCCGTTCTGGAACTTTACCGAAGGAAACTCGCGCTGTATCTCCTTTTGGATACTGTCTTTTTTAGGGGGAAGCCATACGCGTTCTGCTTGAAAATAAGCGATACTTTTCAATAGGATGTTTAGGGATTTGCCTTTGCTATACTTTGATTTTGAAAACAGGCATTTCGTAACATAATTATAAACGAAGGGAGAGTGGACGCCGTGCTGGTCGGTGGCGGTTAAGAGGAATTTGATATGGTTTAGGAAGTTTT
Organism: Pricia sp.; assembly: GCF_041745955.1. Classification (NCBI taxonomy): domain Bacteria; kingdom Pseudomonadati; phylum Bacteroidota; class Flavobacteriia; order Flavobacteriales; family Flavobacteriaceae; genus Pricia; species Pricia sp. The sequence goes on along the minus strand of NZ_JBGTHY010000188.1, from coordinate 3,630 downwards.
GCAAGCGGATTAAAAGAGTTTTGATTATTTGTATCCTCTTTCGAATTTAAGAGGGATGGCAGTTTTGTTGACCTGTCTATGCCTCCGACCCGCCTAAAGCGGCCACATCCCTTGGTCTTAGGAAGCAGCCAAATTATTTTCAGCCTTCCAGCATCGCGGACAGCTCGAACCAACGCTCCGTTTTGGTTTCGATGGCATCCAAAATTTCCTGCAGCTCGATGGACAGGGTATCGATGTCCTCACCCGATAGTTCGGGATCGGCGAACTTTTGTTGGGTTTCCGCTTTCTTTTTTTCGAGTTTTTGGATGTCTTTTTCCAGGTTTTTATGCTCTTTTTGTTCCAAATAGGTCAATTTCGCTATGGAAACCTTGGAATCTTTTGATTTTCTAGCACTTTTGTCCTCAAAATTGTCCTTGGCATTCGATTTTTCCTTGCGCTCCTCGATGACCTTACTGTCTTCATAAACACGGTAATCCGAATAGTTGCCGGGGAAATCCTCCACCACGGCATCTCCCCTAAAAACGAAAAGGTGATCCACGATTTTATCCATAAAGTAACGGTCGTGGGAAACTACGATAAGACATCCGGGGAAATCCAAAAGAAAATTTTCCAAGACGTTCAGCGTTACGATATCGAGGTCGTTGGTAGGTTCGTCCAAAATCAAAAAATTCGGATTTTGAATCAGTACCCTACAGAGATACAATCGCTTGCGTTCGCCACCGCTCAGTTTGTCGACAAAATCGTACTGCTTCTTGCGGTCAAAAAGAAAACGTTCGAGCAGTTGTTGTGCCGAAATCTGACGTCCCTTTTTTAAGGGGATAAAATCCCCGACATCGCGGATGACATCGATGACCTTTTGGCCCGCCTTGATTTCGATGCCCGCTTGGGTATAATAGCCGAACTTGGTGGTTTCACCGACGACGACCTTACCGGCATCGGGCTGATCCGTACCCGTAAGAATGTTCAGAAAAGTGGTCTTTCCTGTCCCATTTTTTCCGATTACACCGATGCGCTCGCCCTTGGTAAACGTATACTCGAATTGGTCGAGAATCGGTTTATCGGGGTAGGATTTTGAGATTTTATGCAGTTCGAGAATCTTGCTGCCCACCCGCTCCATATTGATTTCCAACTGTACCTCGTGCTCTTTGCGGCGCTGGCTGGCCTTTGCCCTTATCTCCTGAAAATCGTCGATACGCGATTTGGACTTGGTCGTACGCGCTTTGGGCTGTTTGCGCATCCAGGTCAGTTCTTTTTTGAAGAGCTGCTCCGATTTGTGCTGTTCCGCGGATTCCTGTTCGATGCGGGCTTCCTTTTTTTCGAGATAATAGCTGTAATTGCCCTTGTATGGATAGAGTTGGCCTTTATCGAGCTCAATAATCTCGTTGCAGATGCGTTCCAGAAAAAAGCGGTCGTGGGTGACCATAAACAGGGTCATGTTTTCCTTGGCGAAATACTCCTCCAGCCACTCGATCATCTCAAGGTCCATATGGTTGGTGGGCTCGTCGAGTACCAATAGGTCCGGTTTATTGATCAGGGCGTTCGCCAGGGCAAGGCGTTTTTTTTGTCCCCCGGAAAGCTTTCCCACGTTGGCGTGAAGGTCTTCAAGCTTGAGCTTAAAAAGGATTTGCTTGTAAAGCGTCTCGAAATCCCAGGCATTAAAACGCTCCATCCCCTCGAAGGCGGATTGGTAGGCATCGGCATCCCCGGGATTCTCCAAGGCCTTTTCATACTTGTGGATGACCTTAAGAATCTCGTTATCCGAAGCAAAAATAGTCTCCTCGACGGTCAGATTTGGGTCAAGGTCGGGTTCCTGCTCCAAAAAAGACATACGGATGCCCTTGCGGTAGTTGACCTGTCCGCTATCCGGTGTATCGGCACCGGACATGATAGTAAGGATGGACGTCTTGCCCGTGCCGTTCTTGGCGATCAGCGCGATTTTTTGGCCCTTGTTGATACCAAAGGACAGGTCTTTGAAGAGCACCAGCTCCCCGAAGGATTTGGAAATGTTTTCTACGGAAAGAAGATTCATGTATTGGGTTCAATTTATAGTTAGTGGTTTTGTTATGCGATTTTCGGGGTTTGGTACGACCAGAACAGAAAAAAGTATCGAGCGGCCAAGACCAACCATACTAAAATCAATACCGGAGAGAAAACTTGTACGCCGAACAGCCATAACACTAGGGTAATGGCAAGTAAGGCTAGTAAAACCAGGACGTATTTGGCGACCCAGTTCGGTCCCCTTTTTTGCGCAGCGATAAAGGCAATGATCAAATTGGGAGGAAAGGCCCATAAAATATTGAAGTTGCCAGCGGTCGCGGTATGGTCCGTGCAGCACCAGAGCAAAACCATGACCGAGCCCGCTATGCCTGTCACAAAGAAAAGAATGAAATCAAGCCAGCGACGTCGGGAATTGCCCTTGAAATCGAGATAGGTCAATAGTAAAATCAGGATAAGAAAAATCGATACTATAAAGACCGGGGACAAGAAAAAGTGAGGCCGATTGTCAACGGGTTCAAAGCTTAAAATATCTTCCGTTTCAACCGCCAAGGGTTTTGTGCCCAGTTTTGCCTTGTCCATTTGTTTCATAATGAACTCCGGTAAGAACATATGCTCTTTGGGCGTCGCGATATCATCGATGACCGACCCCAGGGCCATATCGATGCCGAAACCGGACCAAGAGTTGGTCGGTACATTTTGGTGGATAAGTTGGCGGTGGGTATACAGTTCGCCCAGATAATTTTCATCTAGCACCAACTTGTCGCCATATACCTCTTTGAGCACGTCCCAAATTTTGGTTGCGCAGTTGTTGTAAAAGAAATCGTATTTATAATCCCGGTTTTCCGGTAGATAATTGGTTTCGAGAAAATTGAAAAGGGCCTGTCGCTCGGATAAGGTCAGGTTCAGTTCTTGGCCTTTTATCCAACGTTTTTCTTCCTCATATCCTATTAAAAAATAGGAAAAAGGCTGCCGGGCCAAGGTGTAATCGAGTTTGCCGCGGGCAAATTTGGTATAGAAATTCGGCGTTGTAAAATCGAACGTTCCATAATTAAATACGGAGTCGATACCCAAAGTCGGATCTTGCACGCGAATTGCGCTATGCCCGAAGCTGGAGTACAGCTCACTGCCCGAACCCGCCGTAAGCACACTGATTTCGGATAGTGGCGACAGTTCGATTTTCTGGGAATATAATCCTAACGAGAGGCCAAATAATAGTAAAAAAAATAATTTCTTCGATGGCATTTCAAACACTCAATGATTTAATGGCGCAAATATCCGAATAAATTATGGGTCAGCATGATTCATGGGAATTTGTATTATTTTTACGAACAGCAAAACATTCCCATGAAAAGACACATTCCCAACCTGATTACCTTGCTCAACGTCTTCTGCGGCTGCATTGCGACCGTATTCGCCGTGCTGAACCAACTGGAATTGGCGGCTATTTTCGTCTTTCTGGGGATATTCTTCGATTTCTTCGACGGACTTGCCGCACGGGCGTTGAACGTGAAAAGCGAACTGGGCCTTCAACTCGATTCGTTAGCAGATGTGATTACCAGCGGATTGGTGCCGGGTATCGTGATGTTTCAATTATTGGGCATGTCCATGACCGGAGGATGGAACGCTAGCGAC
>NZ_JBGTHY010000187.1:0-7289 GCF_041745955.1 Pricia sp. | reverse complement strand
TTCCGGGACTTTGGGACATGCACGTCCATTTTGGCGGTGGGGATACCCTGGTCTCGGAAAACAAGAGCCTGCTCCCCCTCTATTTGGCCAATGGGGTTACCACGGTCCGCGACTGCTCCGTCGATCTAAGCCCTTACGTTTTTGATTGGAAGGCTAAAATTGCGGAGGGCTCACTTTTAGGCCCTAAATTCTTCGGTCTTTTGGACGAATACGGATCTGTTGAACTTGGAAAGAAAGCGGATCTAGTCCTGGTAAACTCCAATCCTCTATTGAATATAGGGGCCACCAAGGATATTTATATGGTACTAAAGGCCGGTCGCACGTATACCAAAGCTGATTTGAAGGAACTATTGTCCGAATTGGAAGAAATCAACCATCCACAACATAATTGAGACAAAATTCCCTGCTTTTCCAGAGTGCAATAAAAAGCTCCAGATTTATCCAAGCAGTGTCATAACTGTTTTGATTATTGCGGTGAAGTGCGGAGACCGGTGGTATACCATGCCAACTTCGGGTTGAAATACAGGGTAAATAGGTATACTATTATTATCTGGAAAGAATGCAACCCCACGTTAAAGGAAAAGGACGTCATGATGGTGCCTTGCGACGATATCAATAAATAATCACCATTGGCAGAAATCTGGGAATCACCGATGCGCCGATGACCGATTTTAATTTTTATCTTTTAATGGTCAATCAAAAAAGCATGGCGTGGAAATGACCTTTCTGACGTCCGATATGCAAAATGGCTTTTCTAGATGGTACCTGATGTTCGGCGACTACGCAACGATTTTGGAATCGGAAAGTTTAAGGGAACGGGTGAAGGAACTGTTGAGAAATACCGAATCTAAGCTTTTAGGCTAAAAATGGTTCTTATTGTTTTCTACTGTATTTCCGGATAACATTGCTATTGAACTCCTTCACTCCATTTACCGCTCAGCAGCGCATAGATGGCCATCGCATGCCCGTGGCCCAGTCCGAATTCTTCCTTGAGCCAATTCGTGATCTGGGTCGCTTTTACGCCGTCCTTTATTTTTCCCTTTTCCGTAAATCCCTTTTTCTCGGCCAGCGTTTTAAAATCTTGAGGTGACTTTCCTGTTTTTGACTTGATATTGTCCAAATAAGCTTGAAATGACATAGATGTATGGTTTACTGCGGAAACGAAAATACTTTATTTTGACTGTTTTTTAAGGTTTTCCCGTACCCTGAACTTGACGATTTTATGGATCAACCCCAGCGGCATCGGTTTGTCCAAAGGAAATTGGACCGAACCTTTACCTTGCTTATAATGGGAAAGTTCTTCTTCAAACTGTTTATGCCCCGTGGGGGTGGCATAAAAACCGATGTGGTTTTTATATCCTGCGAAATAGACAAGCGGTTTGCCGTCCAGCTTAAAAGCGGGCATGCCATAGCTGATGGTTTCTTCCGATTCGGGAGCCGCTTTTTTGATGGTCGTCCTGACCTGCTCTAGGATGGTCTGGACATCCTCTGGAAAGCCGGCGATATACGAGTCACTATTTTTCGATGGATGGTTCATCGATGCTTGGATTCGGCGTTTTTTTTAAAATTGTCCAAAATGGCTTGCCAGCCTCCCTTTTGCATTTCTATGGGATTCGTGTTCTCGGCCTCGAAAGATTCTGTAATCTTGGTCGTATCCCCAGCAGACGAAAAGGTAATTTCGACCTTTCTACCGTCATCCAAGGTATAGGAAATCAATTTATTGGCGTCGATAACATCATAGGTTCCCCCGAAGTCAAAACCCACACTGCCATCTTTGGCCTCCATGCGCGACACGAACCTTCCGCCGGGTCGCAAATCGTTTTCCGCCTTGGGCGTATGCCAATCTTCGGTGGCCTTGTTCCAGTTTTTGATATGTTCGGGCATAGTCCACCGTTCCCAGACTTTTTCTACGGGAGCTTTGACGGTTGTTTCTACGGTAATGACTTTATTTTTTGTATGCATTCAAAGATGGATTAAATTCAAAAACTTTGGTCGTCGGCGGAGGGGCCATAACTTGCGGGCACGGGAATGTCCAATAACCTGTAATACACTCCCAGTTGGGCACGATGGTGGGCAATCTGGTTCAGTCCGTGGCGAATGGCTCCATATTTTGTCCATTCCATCAATTTTTGGCCGTCCATGGTAAGGGCCCATTTGGGTTCGAGGTCAGACTCCGCAGCCTGTTCCAATGCCGATAGCGAGGCTTTGTATTGTTGGTCCAATACGGCTACCAACTGCGCTTTGTTTTCGATTTTTTCCGTTTCGTCGGCTTGGGAAATATCAAGGTCAGAGGTACTCAATATGGCTGGGGACCATCCGAAAATAGTCGCGATATGACTGACCAAATTGATCATCTTCATACTTTTTTCATGCGGCGCATAATCGTTTTTTCCTTCGGGATATTTGGCGAAGAACTTTTTGGTAACCTCGTACTCGTAGGTAAGCTCGTCTCTTAATTGTTGTAGCGTGTCCATAGTTTCTCTTTTAGGATTCTAGCCCTAATTTAAGGAATATCCTCATACTTATGAAATTCAGTTATGGTCAAATAATATCCGTCCGGATCTCTAAGTGAAAATTCCTTTTTCGTCGAGTTTGGATTTATGTGGATGTCCTTTTCAATAGAACCATCAATTTTTTTGACATTTTGTCTTATGATGTCCATATTTTCCGTTCTAAAATAAAGGATCAGTCCATTACCCGGAGTAACACTTGGATTTGTCATTGTAGGGTGGTCGTGTGCTCCCCATTTATGAAGACAAAGTAAAACTTCGTCATTTTTAGAAACTAGAATATCAAACTCATTTCCCCCGTGCATACTTCTACAGCCGAATACCGATCGATACCATTTAGAACTGGCTTCCACATCCTTTACGGCGATTATCGGGTCAATTTTTGTCATTGCGTGATTTTACGCAAATATTCTTAATTTTATACAAAATGTTTCTAGCCTTTTACTTTGTTGTGGTCTTCATATGCTTCGAATAGCGTTTACTTCATAGAATGCAGTCCTGCCAAATTGCCCTCGGTATCATGAAACAGGGAGATAAACCCGAACTCGCCGATTGACATTTTGGATTTAAAGACCTTGCCGCCCGCTTTTTCCACCCGATTTTCTTCCGTAACACAGTCTTCGCTGCCAAAATAGATTAGGCTGCTGTTGCCTCCCGCCTTTACACCTTCCATTTTTACCAAAGCCCCATTGGCCCCATATTTGTCCATATCGCCAGGGAAACTTCTCATTTGCAAAGGATCGTCCCCGGGATTGGGCAGTGCCTCCAATTTCAGGTCAAAAACATTTTCGTAAAACTTTGAGGCCCTTTCCATATCGTCTACATAGATTTCGAACCAGACTGATGCATTTGAATTTCTCATGATATTCTTAAATTATTTGTCATTTCCGCGAAGACGGAAATTTGTTTAATGTTTGTCTTTTCCCTGCTTTGTCGGGCAGGTCTCTGTTTTTTATTCTCGTTTCTTTTTTTATCTGTTTCACTCAGACCTAAAAGGAGGTAACGTCTTGTAAATCAATTCCTTCTATCCTTTCGGCATCTTGTCCATATCCATATACAGCATACTCCATCGATGGCCATCGAGATCTTCGAATCCGAAGGCGTACATCCAGCCTTGCGATTCGCTGGGTTCGGCATAGATTTCACCGCCAGCCTTTCGAACGGTTTCGGCCATTTTGTCGACTTCCTTTTTGCTTTGGGCGTCTATGTTGAGAAGGACCTCCGTTCCTTTTTTGGTGTCTGCGATTGGATTGCCCGCAAAACCCGTAAAAGCTTCTTCAGGAAATAGCATCATTACAAAATTATGGTCCCCAATCAGGAAACTTGCGAGATGTTCGGCGTTTTTATGCATGGGGTTTTCTCGGAAGCCGATGGTTTTAAAGAAAGCCCTTGATTCTTTTAGGTTTTTTACGGGAAGGTTTAGCCAGATTGTTTTCATCGACTCCTATTTTAGTGTTGTTTCATAATTTCAATCCAAAGATAAACTGATTTTTTAGTATTTCACAGAGGTGTTTCCGTCAATCCAACGGGTTGATTGCGACAGATACTTTGATTATATTCGTTGGATTAAAAGGATTCCCGCTGGAGTTGATGCCGAGCGCAGCCGAAGTGCGGGATGATAAAAAAAATAGTCATGAAACACGTATCCATACTCGTGCCCAAAGGCCATACCAGCGTAGTGAATATCGGTGGCACCCATCAAATGTTTTCATGGGTCAATGAATTTTTCGAACAGACCGGAAGGACACCCATTTTTGATATCCATTTGGTGGGGCTTGAACAACGGACCAAACAGTCCCACGGTCTGTTTACGGTAAATCCCGATCAACTTATTTCGGATGTGGTCAAGAGCGACCTGATCATCATACCTGCCATTCACGGGGATTTTGAAAAGAACCTCGAAAACAATTCGGAATTTCTTCCATGGATTGTCGGCCAATATAAGGAAGGGGCTGAAATCGTTAGCCTTTGTGTGGCTTCCTTTTTTCTTGCGGAAACAGGTCTATTGAACGGCAGGCAGTGCTCTACGCATTGGCAGTTCGCGAACGAATTCCGCAAAAAATATCCGAAAGCGGACCTCAAGGACGATAAGATTTTGACCGAAGCGGATGGCATCTATACCAGCGGCGGCGCCTATTCCTTCACCAACCTTATTCTATACCTCATCGAGAAATACGCGGGAAGGGATACGGCGGTCGCGGCCGCCAAAGGGTTTATGATTGATATCGACCGGAGCAGCCAGTCGCCTTTTAGCATTTTTTCGGGACAGAAATCGCATAAGGACAAAGCGGTCTTAAAAGCGCAAGAGCACATCGAGCAACATTTTAACAATAAAATAACCGTCGATGAACTTTGTGAACAAATGGCACTAAGCCGCCGAACTTTCGAACGCCGTTTCAAGAAAGCGACCGCCAACACCGTTGTGGAATACCACCAACGGGTAAAGATCGAGGCGGCTAAAAAAGAATTGGAAAAGGGACGCAAAACGGTCAACGAGATCATGTTCGAGGTCGGCTATTCAGATCCCAAAGCCTTTCGGGAAGTATTCCGGAAGATTACCGCTATGACGCCCCTAGATTATTTGAACAAGTATACCAAAGTTGGGGCGAGAGTCTGAACCGTTAACTGGCCGTCAATCTTTTGTTGAATTTTAGTGCGAGATGGATCCAATGATCAAAATCCTCCTTGTGCTCAAGATTTTCTTCGTTTATGTGAATGTACCCCTTGTATTCCCGGCCTCCCATAACCACGGTCTGACAGCCAAGCCTTTCGACTTCCTGTTCGTGCAGGGCCGGGTCTATGCGGCACATCATCCTGTCGGGGCCGGCCGTCAGGCACATTTTTCCGCTGACCATGAAGGCTAGGCTTCCAAACATTTTCTTCTCCTCGACCGGTAAACCCGCCAGTGCCTTTCTGATTCTTTCGGCCAATTTTTCACTATACGCCATAAATCGGGTCTTTAAATATCTATTTCTTGGTCCCGGTTTCCACTTTATCGAGTTGATTCCCGTCCCCATCCAAAATATAGGGCTCGAAATCGGAATCGTTCACCCAGCCCGCCTCGGGTTTCTTTCCTGCCATAAAATCCGAATAAAAATGGGCGCCGTTTACGAAAGGGGCCTGCTCATATACATGTCCGTAGCCTATCATCCGCAAATCTCCCTGGGCCAAAAGCTTGGCTTCCATTTCATTTTTTAGATCCTTCTTTCTTGATGCCAAAGAAGGGTCGCCCGCCAAATTATTCGTACAAAAAGGGTCTTTTGCGACATCGTACAATTCTTCCGCTACCCGTTTTCCGAAGTTCAGTTTCCAAAATTTAGTCTCCCCGTTTCTTCTCAGGTCGAGGATTTCGGTTTTAGTTGGACTTCCATCCGTATTCAAATAGCCTGTTTCAGGATTTCCCGAAGGCCATCGGTCGATTTCATAATTTTTGATATATAGCATATTATTTTTATGGATACCCCGGATGGGATAACCGACATCGACCGGTCTACCGGTATCGTGCCTTTCCTTGCCGACCAACACATTATCACGCTCCTTTTCTACTTGTCCGGATTCTTCGGAAGTCAGGATGTTCATCAGACTTTTCCCAGTGGCCGGATGCATTCCCGAAGTCCGCCAATCGATACCTGCCGCTTCCAAAAAAGTAGGTGCGAAATCGATAAAGCTGACATAATCTTCGACTTTTCTTCCTTCCTTTTTCATCTTACCTTTCCAAAGCATGGCCATCGGAATATGGTTCGCATTTTCGTATTGATTGCCCTTGACCCTAGGGAATGGCATCCCATGATCTGAGGTGACAACCACCAAGGTATTTTGGAGCAAGTTCCTTTCCTGTAAGGTTTCCATTATTTTTTCGATATGCCTGTCGGTATCCTCGATTTCATAGGCATAATCAAGCAGGTCGTTACGTGTGATTTCATTATTGGGCCAATAGGGCGGAAAATCCTTGATCATTTCGGTGGATTTTCCCGCTAATTTTACACCCGAACCATATTCGTAGCCTCGATGCGGTTCGGTGCTGCCTACCCAGAAACTCCAAGGTTTTTTTTCGGGTGCCTTATCCAAAAAATCCCTGAAATTACCGCTGTAATCATTATCTGAAATCGAAGCAGTAGCTGGGACCAACTTCTTTTCGTTGTAGGCCGGCCCCATAACCTGCCGTTCACTACCGTCTTCCCGAAAGGTTTTTCCGGGAGCATAGCCTTTTCCTGTGTGACCCGTGGTATACCCGTTTTCCAATAGTACTTCTTGATAGGTCTTGAATTTCGGTGGAAAATAGATGACATGGTTGGCGGCGGCATCCAATTGCCACGAATTTCGGCCCGTCATTAAGGCTGCACGTGAAGGGGCACATTTGGCATTGGGCGTGTAGGCCCGGTTGAATAGGATGCCCTCTTTGGCGATGGCGTCAAAGCCGGGTGTGTTGACGTATGAGCTACCATAAGCGCCCATATCTAGCCCTGCATCGTCGAACATAATGACAAGGATGTTCACTCTATCCTGCGCCAAAGAAAGTTTGAGGGATAGTAGACAGATTAAAAAAACAGTCCGGATTTTTAGCATGGTTACATTTTATTAATCCAACTTCAAATACGCCATTACGGCGGTATCGATTTTTGCATTTTGACAACGCAGTAGAGTGGCAACTAAAATATAAAAACCATCGCAGTAGTTCATCCAATTTATCGGGATAATAGCAAATAAACCCTCGGGCGGGAGAATTTTATCCACAAAACCTTATTTTTGCCCCATCCAAAAAATAAAAAAGCATGACCT
>NZ_JBGTHY010000186.1:0-11504 GCF_041745955.1 Pricia sp. | reverse complement strand
TTCATAGTGTGCCAAGAATCAGTCACGGCAATAAAACTGACTGAATGCTGTAAGTAAGATGATGGAAGGTCCATCGAAGTCGTTGTATAGGCGATGGCTTCAAACCACCTAAAGGTGCTTTGATTAATAATCTGGGTACTGAGCGTTTAGGAGAATCTAACCCAAGAGGTTAGCAGGTGCAAATAAAGGAGTTGAACGAAAGTGAACCATTGAAGAGGTGTCGAGAAGTTGCTACCTCCAGTCAAAAGCTACGAAGTATGATACGGAGTGAAAAGTAATGTTTGTGAAAACATTAATTACAGAAGTTACCTATTTATTTTCTGTAAGGCTGGCGTCATTCAGATGGCAAGAACTTTATTTAGGCTTATTTACGGAACTTGGGAAACTGTATAACAATGCTAAGAGAAATGCACAATAAGAACAACTTAGAGGCAGAATATCGAAGTGTTATACAGAGGCAGACTAACTCGTAGTAGTGATGAAGTTTCTGTAATGGAAATGGAGCGAAGGGGTTAGCAAATGTAGATTTCATTTGGTCAACTTGAAAAAGGATGAACCTTTTAATGTCGTTTATGTTTGAAGAGCCGTGTGAGGGGAGACTTTCAAGCACGGTTCTGTGAGAGGCTTGGGGTGAAATTCCCCTTGCCTACTCGATTATCTGGAACCGTTCCTACAGAAAAAGGCGCTCTCGACCTTCCATTACGCGCTGAGGGAAAACGGATATCTGCTCATGGGAAAATCCGAGAGCATCGGCAGGGCGACGGACCAGTTCGCCCCTGTGTCAAAAAGCTTGAAGCTATACTCCCGTAAGGCGGGAACGGGCCGCTTTGAGCCTGACGCTACGTTAAGGGTACAAAAACCGATCGACCTTGTCGGAAAAAAGCGGGAGAAAATCGCAACGCCCGATACGGACTTCAAAAAATGCGCGGAGGCCATACTTATCTCCGACTATGCCCCGGTAAGCGTCATAATCGACCGGCACACCGAAATCGTTCATATAAACGGTAACATAGAGCCCTTCGTGGCCCCGTCCACCGGAAGGCCCTCGCACGAACTGATAAAGACCGCCCGCAAAGAACTTGCGTTCGAGCTCCGCAACGCCCTGCACAAGGCCAAGGAAGGGCCGGGCAAGGTAAGGAAGGAGGGTATACCTATAAAGACCAAACTGGAGAGTTACAGCGTAGACCTTGAGGTCGTTCCCATGCCCAACCTCCTCGAACCATACTTTCTCGTGCTTTTCTGGAAAAATAAGGCCGATAGCGGGTTTTTCGAAAAGGTCTGGAAAAAGGTGGAGCCCGTACTGGCCACATCCCAGGAAAGCCAGGTACAACAGCGCAATACTGCCTTGGAAAACGAACTGGAACAGCTGCGCGAGGACATGCGGGGCATCAGCGAGGACCAGGAAGCCTATAACGAGGAACTCCAGAGCGCAAACGAGGAACTACTTAGCGGCAACGAGGAGATGCAGAGCCTCAACGAGGAACTGGAGACCTCGAAGGAGGAACTGGAATCCACCAACGAGGAACTGATCGTCGTCAACCGCGAGCTTATCGAAAAGCAGGACGAACTGAACGATTCCCTCACCTATTCCGACGAAGTCATCGCCACGGTCCGCGAGCCTTTTCTGGTATTGGCCGACAATTTGCACATCCAAAAGGCCAATGCTTCCTACTACCGAAAGTTCGATGTGGAAACGGAGGAGGTGGAGGGATTGCATTTTTTCGAGGTCCAGAACGGGCTGTGGCACCATGAAGTGCTCCGATCGCTGCTGCAGAAGGTACTTCCCGAGGAACAACGGATTGTCGACGAGGAACTTACCCTGGAAACCGATTCCGACGGGGAACTTGTATTCCGGTTCAATGCCCGGGAAATCGTGCGCGTAAGGGAATCCAGAAAACTTATCCTTCTCGAAATCTCGGACATTACAAGAAGGAAGGCCGTGGAGCGCAATTACCTTACCATCATCGACGAACTGAACCGTACGAACGAGCAACTTGACCAGTTCGTCCACGTGGCCAGCCACGACCTACAGGAACCGCTGCGAAAGATAACCACTTTTGCCGGCCGTATTACGGACAAAGGGAAAGGAATCTCCGATAAGGACTTGGATACCTACCTATCAAAGATAATGGCATCATCGGCACGGATGTCAGCCCTGATAAAGAACATGCTCGACTATGCACGCCTGGCTCACCATGAACAACTGTTCGAGACGACCGATTTCAACACCGTCTTGAAGGATATACTCTCGGATTTCGAACTGCTCATCGAGCAGAAAGGGGCCGAAATGAAGATTGGCCAACTGCCAACACTGGAGGCCGTTCCGTTACAGATTAACCAACTTTTCTACAATCTGGTCAGCAACGCGCTCAAGTTCTCGAAAGAGGGGGCGGCACCGATCATCTCGATATCCTCCCGGAAGCTTTCGGCAAGGGAGGCCTCGGGACATACATCGCTCGACCAAGGTCTATCGTACCATGAGATTGTCGTGAGGGACAACGGAATAGGTTTCGGAAAAAAGTACAGCCAAAAGATCTTTGCCATATTCCAGCGCCTGAACCCGTCGGGCCGGTATCTCGGCACCGGCATCGGCCTGGCGCTCTGTAAACGGATAGCCGGGAACCATCATGGCGAGATTTATGCGGAATCCAAGGGGGGCGAGGGGGCGGCGTTTCACATACTTTTGCCTGAGGCACGGCCGAACGGGGCATAGACGGCAATCCGACAACAACCGAAGACATCGAATCTTACAGGATTGGAAGGGCCGCAATACCAACGGCAGGAGTGCGATCGTAAACATTATCGATGGGGGGATTTTCAATAGCTCAACAAGCTCACACAGTTCCAAAAAGTTCAAGTAAAAGATGGCCTCTTTTCCCTATGCTAGAAAAAGAACGTTTAATAAACTACATCCGCATCTGGTTTAGTGTACTTAAACCCACGTGGCTGTTGCAGAAGTGGTCTACGCACAAGATATCGACTCGATTAAAGTGTTTTATGGAGCCTTTTGGAGAACCGGCCTTGGTCGGATTTGCCGGATAAAAATGGCCGGGAAGCCTCGGAATGCGTCCATGATCGTCTTTAAAATCCGAACGGAGGGTTTCCCTCCCCCTTTCTTAAGGTACTTTTTCAGGTTGAAGGCGATCGCGGCCATGAGCATGACCTTGTGTGCACCGGCCTTGCCCAGCACGCCTATTTTTCTTAGACCGTAGAACTGGGTCAGGCTGCCGAATACGGGTTCCACCTTACTTTGTCTCAGCTTTTTCATCCGCTTGCCCCTGTCACTGTGCTGTCGGGCGTAGGCCCTCAGATATTGTTCGTCATAGATCGTTTTGGAGATTTTTTTGCATTTTGAATTTGGCACACATTTGGATTTCATAGGGCAGGCCTTGCAGTCCTTCGGCGCTGCCCAGTAGCTTTTCAGTACGCTACCGTCCCGGTTGGTATGGAATCCCTTGAAGGGCAGGGGCCTGTCCATCGGGCATCTATATTCGTCCTTTTCCCTGTTGTAGGGAAAACCTTTTATTTCAGGTTTATATCTCCCGAAGACGGGTATCCACCCGGCAACCTTCCGTTGTTCGAGAAAATCGTAGTTGGAGCCATTGGAATAACCTGCGTCCGCCAGCAGATCTGTCATTACAAGCTCGTTCTTCCTTAAACGGTCCTGCACCTTTAGGCTGATATCCTTCAAGTACTGGCTGTCCCTACCGTCGGCAAAGTCCGCCTGGATATGCGAGATTACCCCTTCCGCGGTATCCACCGCCATACTACAATGGTAGTTCAGCTTTCTCGCCTTGCCCGGCTTTACCGATATACGCGCATCGGGATCATGGGGATTATAGTGCGTTTTATTGCTGAGCAGCCGTGCTTTTTTGTGGGATGCACCGGCAGGGCGTACCGGACTGTCCCTGAGATTTTGGTGGTGTTTCTCCACGCGCTTCAGCTCGTGCACGGGAGCGGAGACACGTGCGGGGGATACGGTTTCTGCACGTTTTTTCGTGGTTTCCCCGTTTTCTTCCGACACTTTTTTCAAGTGGCCCTGCATATGGGCGGCCGGCATTTTCGGCACTACGCTTTCCATGGATGCATTTGCCTTTATCGGGGCCGAATCCACCGCCTGGGTGTGGCCGGATACCATTCCGCTATCTACGCATAGGGTAAATACCTTGTTGAACAATGTAACGAACAGGGATTCCGGGTAGAGTTGCCTCGTCCTGCTTATCGTCGAGTGCCATGGCAGCTCCTCGTCCAGGTCATAGCCCAGAAAGTAGAGCACGTCCATCCGCATACTACAGTGCTCCACCAGTTTTCGGTCGGAGGTGATGTTCTCGAGGTATCCCGTGATCAACAGCTTGAAAAAGACCACGGGGTCGATCGAGGGGTTGCCGGTCCTGCCATAAAGTTCCTTAGTATCCTTATAGAGGAAACTCAGGTCAAGCGTTTCGCGGAGCCTTCCGTAAAGATTTTCTTTTGGGATCCGGTCAGATAACTGGAAGCTAAGGAACAATTTTTCGGTATAGTTCTTTTTGCCTTGCATACCCTTAATTTACGGATTTCCGCGCATGTGTGAAAGCAAAAATTGATGTTCATCGGAGTTCTGCAACAGTCACCCACGCTTGATTGAACTTTACAGAACTGCCCTTCGTTTTACCTATATGGGTCGTTTAAGTGTACTTTTCGCGTTCCATGAAAATTTATTTCCGGCTCCACAGCAAATGACGGCAAAATGTAAATCGAATAGAACCAGCTTGCCGTTTTCCGATTTTTTTCATAGATCAGCCGAATGATTTGATATTCTTTCCGAAAAATAAAATGACGGACAATAAAGCTTAAATTACCGGTAGGTGAATAATTCTATAAAACATAATTGAAATGAAAGCATTACAAATAGTAAAATACGGTGAAATCAGGGACAGTCTGTCCATAAATGAAACTGAAAGACCGGTTATAACACCAAACGATATTTTAGTCGAAGTCAAAGCAGCTTCACTAAACCCCATTGATTATAAATTGGTCGGAGGACATCTAAAGGATATGGTGACTTTAAACTTTCCGGCTACGATCGGTTATGACGTGAGCGGCGTTGTTGTTGAAAAGGGTACTGATGTTCTTGATTTTGAAATTGGCGATGAAATTTATTCCAGGGTTCCACAGCAACAAATGGGTACAATAGCAGAATTCGTAGCTGTTCAAAGTGATTTAGTGGCTAAAAAGCCGGAAAACATCTCTTTCGAAGAAGCATCCGGACTACCACTGACAGGACTAACGGCAATCCAAGCTTTGGGAAGTGTCGGTATAAAGAAAAACGATAGAATTCTTATTCATGCAGGTTCTGGTGGTGTGGGCAGTTTTGCCGTTCAATATGCCAAAGCTAAGGGAGCAATTGTTTATACAACTACCAGTACTAAAAATGTAGACTGGGTCAAAGCTTTAGGTGCTGACCGTGTGATTGATTATAAAACGGAGGACTACAAAGAGGTTGTGAAAAATTTGGATATCGTTTTTGACACCTTAGGGAATGATTACACTTTCGAAGCCTTCGAAATCATTAAAGAAGGTGGAAAGGTGACTACCATAGTAGGCCCACCTGACGAAGAAACAGCAAAACACATGGGTATGACCGATTATAAATTACCCAAAAAATTGGCCGATCTGATTAAGAAGAAATCAGCTATTTATAAATTAACCTGGATGCAGCCCAATGCCGAGCAGTTGAACGTCATTACAGCCATGGTCGAAGATGAGGACATTAAGCCCATAATTGATCTTATCTACTCTTTAGAGGATGGAATAGATGCCTATGAATATCTGGCCACCGGAAGTGCAAAAGGAAAAGTGATCATAAGCCTTTCCTAATCAAAAAAGTCGTGTACTCCTCTTAAGAGATAGTCTCAAATGGATGTATTCCGTAAAAATATCAATTACCGATTAAAACATTAGATCATGAAAAAAGAAACGTATCCAAAATCATTTTCCCATATAGGGATAACCGTTCCGGACATAAAATCGGCGGTAAAATTTTATGAAGACGTCATGGGTTGGTATATAATTATGCCGCCTTCAACCGTTAAAAAAGAAAAGGATTCCGCCATCGGCCAAATGTGCATAGATGTTTTTGGGGATGATTGGGAAGAATTTGAAATCGCCCATATGTCCACTTCGGATGGTATAGGAATCGAGTTGTTTTCCTTTCCACATGGCATAAAAGAAGCTCCGGAATTCAATCCTTTCAATACCGGACTTTTCCATTTCTGTATTCAGGATCCAAATATTGAGGAGTTGATAGATAATATTGTTTCCTCAGGTGGAAAACAGCGTATGCCCATACGGGAATATTATCCTGAAGAAAAGCCTTTTAAAATGTGCTATGTGGAAGATCCGTTCGGTATTGTTTTCGAAATTTACACACATAGTTATGAATTAACTTATTCTTCAGGTGCCTACGAAGATTAAGTATGTACCACCAGGTTACAGTGTTACTTTTATGTAAGCCATTATTGGGATCGACTATCCTTAATAATGGCTTCTCAATGTGGTTTTGGTCTCCTACTAAATGTTAGATGTTTTTAATAGCTCATTTCAAGTCTGGTTTTATGTGTTGAGGAGCGCATAGGAGTATTGCAATTGAAATTTTTAAAGATACGAATTACTTTTTCACACTATTTCATATAGAAACATTCTTCGTTATATTATCCAAAATTCGGTTGGTTTATTTAATCCCACGTTTTTTTGAACTTTCCTATTGCCGGCAAAAGCACAATCCTATCATACCCTATCACTTAACCTTTATAGGTGGTGCTGAAAATATGATGTAAATGGCATCTTGTGACAGCTACCCTTTCTTTAGGCCCAATAGGGCCAAGAAAAATCCTTGAAAGGAAACTGCGCCAATACAGGGTCTTAACAAAACGTTGAATATTCTTTCTTAGCGTACGTTTTCGCAGGGTTGTCGTCCTAATGTTCAAGATAGGGTGAGCTTTTATGTGAACAATCGATATTTATGGCAGGATGTCCGTTCAATTCTGTGTGTTTTCAATATTCTGGTTGGCGTATATGTAGGGGATTGGAGGTCTTAGCGTACGTTTTCGTTCCGTTGGGCTTCATACCCCTTTACCAGTACGCCCGTTAACCAAGAAAGTTGCTCATTTTCCTTGTTGTGTATAAAAAACGATGATTCCGGAAATATGGAAATAAGGTTTTCCTTTATATCGATCCAGGCTTCCCTGCCAACAATATTATGGCTGAAAAGGTCTATATCCGTAGGCGATGGTTGTATTTTAGGACTAGGTTAGTGCCACCACCCAATGAAAATGGACCCAGGACATCCAATTGCATCAGTTCCTGAATAGTGGACTTCAAGGGAATGGGAACTCCGGTTTTCATTATGGAATTTAAAAGGACCTAAAGTGTAAAAATTCTTCTTTTGAAATATTATACCTTTTGGAAAGTATCTCGAAGGATTCGTTGCTATAAATAGAATCGCATCGCATTGCTTCCTCCCTTATCTCTTTTTTGGAGTAATATTTATCCAAAATATCCAACGCTCCGGGGAAAACACTCCAACGGAAAATACGATCGATAACAAACCGTGCATCTTTGCGTATAAATACTTTCTTTGGGTCGACGTCCCAAAAATATGCACTATCGAATATACCATCAATTGGATGGTCTTTGACCTGGTCGGGATAGACAAGATTTTGCTCTAAGGACATAAAACAAAGATATAATATTTAAGATTAATGTAATAAACGTACCAATATTCGAATACTTAAAAGGGAATTTGTACCTGTGGGTACGTAACGTGGTCAACAATATCCGGGCGGTCCGAATTGACCGTGCGCGAAAATAGATCCTTACTGACCGAATAGGTGTTGATCCGATTTTGTGGCAAATCATTATCTATAATGCCGTAAACGTCCTTTTCAACTAGATCGTCCGACAACCAGGCTTCGACCTGCTCCCTCGCCAAAGGTATGACCTGACGGTGTTCTTCACCGTCCCGATTTTTTTTGTTGTGGATCGTGGCGTACTTGGATCCTTCCGGGGCCTCTTTTGTAAGAATCGAAAAGGACACATATTTATCGGGGGTTATGGTATAGATTCCGGCCAATCCGATGATGGCCGAATCCTTTTGCTCAAAATAGTAGGGTACTTTAAAATTCTTGGGCTTTTCGCATGTGTGGGGTTCATAGAACCCATTGAGCGGAACGATGCACCTGCGGGTCAGTGCACTGGGCCTGTACAAATAAAAATCGAACAGCTTTTCGGCCTGCGCATTCAGGCCGGCACCCCATGGGATGGATTTCTTATAGTATTTTTCATAATCCGCTCCCGGTTTGTCGTGTGGCAGCAGCCCCCACATCATCGGGGTCATATGGTCGCTTTTTTCCTGTGGGATAATCCAAAAAGAGTCGTGACTATAACCGTTGGCATGGTGATAAATGAATTCATGCCCCGCCTTTTTCTCCTTGGCCGAACGGGCGACCCCATAATGGGATTCGATCTCTTCCGCAGTACTGATTATTCTGGTATGAAAGCACATAATTATTTTCCGTGATGTTTTTTTACACTATATGTGACGATTCCCCATATCAAGAGAATGTTCTCACCTTCGATGACAATGGGATTATAGTTCGGATTTTCAGGCATGAGCGTGACCCTGTTCTTCTCTTTTTTGACGCGCTTTACCGTGAATTCGCCTTCCAAATAGCACACCGCTATACATCCGTCGTAAGGCTCGATACTTCTATCGATTACCAAAAGGTCGCCGTCGTACATTCCGGCGCCTTCCATTGAATTTCCATTAACACGGGCGTAAAATGTAGCTTCGGTATCGCCGACAAGCTCCGTATCGAGGGAAATCCTGTTTTCCTTAAAATCGTCCGCCGGTGACGGAAACCCTGCAGATATGCCGGCACCGTCAAAAAAGGGATATCCCTGTGGATTACCTTCCCTTGGAATAAGAATTTCAAGCTTAAGCCTTTGTTTCAATTGCATTTATGGTAATAATATCGTTGATGTTACTTGTATATCTCGGCGACAACCGGTTACGGTTCATTTTCCATTTTTTCTTCAGGTCCATCCCACCGAATTTAACGAGATCGAAACCGTTGAGCAAATTTATCCTATCAATGGCCTTCATGATCGGCCTATGCCTGGCGTCACTGTTATGGAAAAGGCTGAACTGTTTTTCCAGGGTGGGGGAGAGGGCCATTACCATGATACCCGCTTTTTTATAATGATAGCCTTCCTTGAATATCGATTTGAGACCTTTTAGAGCATATTGCGTAATCTCAATGGTGGAATTTGTCGGAAAGGGCAATTTGAAGCAGACCGAACGCCCGTATTGTGGCAAATCGTTCCTAAAAGCGTTCGTCCGGAGGAAAACCGTTATTATGGCGCAGTCCGATCCCTGCATACGTAGTTTACGGGCACAAACCCCTGAAAAGGTCCTTATACGTTCGGCAATGTCATCGAATTCGGTGTACATCCTTGGAAAGGAACGTGTACAGGCAATGCCCTTTTTGTTTTGGACCTCCTCCATCTGGATGGAGGGTTTTCCCATCAAGTCATGTTTCAGACGAAGACCCACTATCGTCATTTTTTGCCTGACGAAATCGTCCGGGAGCCGTGCGAACTCCAAGGCCGTCCCAACTTTGTGGAACTCCAACATCTTTGCATAGCGCGAACCGATGCCCCAAACGTCTTCGACCTTTATCCAGTTGAGAACTTTGGTACGTTTTTCCTCGGTGTCTATCACGTGAACGCCCTGTGTGCGCTCGGGAAATTTCTTGGCCACGCGATTGGCCGCTTTGGCCAAGGCCTTACTTTTTGCGATGCCAATGGATACAGGGATTCCCGTGGCCCTGAAAACATAGTTTTTTATCGTTTTTGCATATTCCTCCAGGTCGAAATGCTCGAAACCTTCAAATAGAAGGAAGGCTTCATCAATACTATAGATCTCGATGTTGTCCGTATATCGGGACAGGATGTTCATCACCCTACTGCTCATGTCACCGTAAAGGGCATAGTTCGAACTTTGTACGACCACATTGTTTTCGGCGAAGAACTTTTTATACTCGAAATAGGGCGCGCCCATCGGGATTCCCAAGGCCTTGGCCTCATTGCTCCTGGCAATACAACACCCGTCATTATTTGAAAGCACGATAATCGGTCGATTCTCCAACGAGGGATTGAATACGCGCTCACAGCTTGCATAAAAATTATTGCAGTCTATCAGCGCATAGAATTTAGTTCCCTTTTCCCGTTTCATTCGCACAAAGTTATATCCAAAAATTATACGATGATAGTTTATCCCAGATAACCTATAAAATTTCTTCCCTATAAGGTCCGGGCAGGCCATTATACCTTGAAAGGTATCTACTTAAAGGGAAATAAAAAAAGGGTTCAAAAGTAACGGTATTCCGTGTCTTTAGTTCTGTATATGAGTAACTTAGGGTATAATCTAAAAGCAAAAATATGTATTACGAAGCTAGAGTTAACACCATTGCGGATATGTCGGACAATACCATTGAAGAACAGATCGAAGCCCTAAAAAATATGGGAATCGGCAAAGGTCATATTATCGGTAACACTTTATGGATCAACGATGCCAATCCAAGCGGATGCGGTGGCTATGAAGCAGCGGTGTTGCTTATCAAGGACGGACAATATTACTCCTTGGAATCCATAACCGTCCCATGGTGCAACGATAACGAGCTTATAGGGTTCGTGCGTTCCTTTCAGAACGTTTCGGCAATGAAGGAAACCTACGGCCTGTCCTTTGATAATCCGGTAAAGGTCAACGATGTCGATACACAGGTATATTTCGACTGCGGATGTTGCGGTTCGGGGTTCAGGTCTACCATTAAGGTACAGGCAAAGTTCGATCAGGATAGCGGTTACGGCATCTGTCCAAGTTGTGTAAAAAGATCACGTTAATCCCAAACCCGTTACGATATGTTTTCATTCGAGAAATATGGGGAACTGCCCAAAAAGGTACGAAAGGCAATCGATAGGTTCAACGATAAGGCCAATCAGTACGAGGAATGTAGAAATCTTTCGGATGTGCTAAGACCGTTGGGGTACACGTTCGATTACGGTCTCGACGGGGTGCCGTTGAATTTAACTAAAATCAAGAAATAATGGAATTCATGAAAGTACAGCAGCACGAGACAAACCAGCTAATCCGATGGTTCGTCGATAAGAGGGAGGTGGCCCGGAGCGAGTACGAACTGCTTAGGGAAAAACAGGTATGGAAAGGCAAGAACTACAACACCTCATATACGGTCAGGGACGTTGTGACCAATAATTATATCCATGTCCACCATTTCAACTAAAGATTATTCGTAATGGAAATACAATTATTCAAAACGACGGTCGATCATGATCTGGAAATGCGTCAGGAGGTATGCTATAAAAACATCGACGGCGTGTACTGTAAAATAGGTACTATCACGGATATTTTTCAGAGTGATGGATTTACCTATTATCTGCTTTCCAAT
>NZ_JBGTHY010000185.1:0-3601 GCF_041745955.1 Pricia sp. | reverse complement strand
CGCCCCAAACCGGATCGCCATCCTTCCAATCGTCTATGTGCGCGTAATACTGGTGCAGTCCATTTTTGAGCGTAGGAGTTTCTGCTCCTCCGCTATCAAAAGTACCATCGAATTCATGATACGCCAAAAAGTTCTCGGGGCTACCTACACCATTTTTAAGGAACGGCTTTCCGGTCTCGGATTCCTCCAAATAATGCTTCCCTGCGTACTTCAATTTCCCAGTGCTATAAAATCCTGTTGCCGTGGAATCTGGGGGGGCAATTTCAAAACTTCCCGATGACTTCCAAAGGGCCTTTTTCTTTTCTTTTATTGGATCTTGCGAAATGCCTATATCCGTGCCTTCAGCCAGATAGGCATCGAATTCCCACTTTCCCACTGTATCCGGCGCAAATTTCACCTGCCATTTATTGCCGATTTCGGCACTGGTCTCGGCGGCATCCCCATCAGCGGCAAAGTAACCGTGAACCCTATAATATGTTTTGCCATTGCTAAAATTAACCCAAAGTGCATAGTCCAAAAACGGATTGATGGCATCGGTTTTCGAAACTTGTGGTCCATCAAAAGTGAGGGTTAAAGGCTGCCATTTCTTTAGGGAACCTTCAAGTACATAATTCTGGATCTTCTCCTTTTCGTTACAGGCTGATAACACAAAAGTGAGCGCACATAAAGGTATAAAAAGAGTATTGGATCTTCGGTAGTACATTGGGCAGTTATGCGGTTTTGTCGGCCTCAAGATACCATTTTTTTTGAATGCACAAGTTAAAAGCCGAGCTGATCCAATATTGGAATTTATCGCTATCTTGACAGAAACAAATACTGCGCACACGTATGAGTGGCAACAGGATGCAATAAAGCGTATTTTTACCTACAAAAATTTTAGAAACCATGCATGTTCGTTTTAGCATTGTCCTATTCTCTTTTCTGATATGTTCAATAGGATGTCAAGAAAAACAAGAAAAACCATCAAAGCCAGAAGATGATCGTGGCGATAAAAAGCCCAACATCGTATTGATCTTGGCCGATGATCAAGGTTGGGGAGATCTAAGCAGCAGCGGAAATTCCGATTTAAAGACCCCGAATATCGATGCCATTGCCAAATATGGCGTCTCGTTCGATAATTTTTATGTGCAGCCGGTATGCTCCCCTACCCGCGCCGAACTGCTGACCGGAAGACACTTCCCCCGAACAGGGGTCTATTCCACTTCGGCCGGTGGCGAAAGGATGGACTACGATGAGACCACTTTGGCGGAAATCTTAAAAAAAGCCGGTTACCAAACTGCCGCTTATGGAAAATGGCACAACGGAACGCAACCGCCCTATCATCCGAATTCACAGGGATTCCAAGATTTTTACGGATTCGCTTCCGGCCATTGGGGCAACTATTTCAGCCCGATGCTAGAGCATAACGGACAACCCGTAAACGGAAATGGATTTTTAGTGGATGACCTCACCGAACACGGACTGAGTTTCATCGAAGAAAACCGGAACAATCCTTTTTTTCTTTATTTGCCCTTCAACACCCCGCATAGCCCCATGCAAGTGCCCGATGAATACTGGAATAGATTTAAGGATAAAGAGTTAACCATGCGTTCCAACGAAGAGGATGCAAATACGGACGAGAACATAAATTTCAACAGGGCAGCGCTGGCGATGGTCGAAAACATCGATTACAATGTCGGGCGGGTAATGGCCAAGTTGCGCAAGCTGTATTTAGAGGATGACACTATCGTAATTTATTTAACCGACAACGGCCCGAACAGCTTCCGTTGGAACGGAAACATGCGGGGCATTAAGGGAGCAACTGACGAAGGAGGCGTGCGCACCCCCTTTTACATCCAATGGAAAGATTCACTTCCCGAAGGAAAAACCATTCCCCAAATCGCCAGTGCCCTCGACATATTACCTACGCTTTCAAAACTAGTAGACGTACCGCCGATTACCGCTAAACCCATCGATGGAAAAGACCTGACGCCATTACTCTTCAAAGAAAATCCCGAATGGGAAGACCGCTTGATCTACAATCATTGGAACGGAAAAACCAGCCTACGTACTCAAAAATACCGTTTAGACGCTGAAGACCAACTTTATGACCTTCAAAAAGACCGGGCGCAAAAAACAGATATCTCCGCCCGAAATCCACAGTTGAGGGATTCTTTGGTAAAGGCAAAAACGGATTGGCTATCCGAGGTTAAACCGCAAACTGCGGAAATCGATGTAAGGCCTTTTTCCTTAGGTCATCCTAGCTACCTGTACACCCAGTTGCCCGCCCGCGACGGTATTCCCCATGGGAAGATCGAGCGTAGTAACCAATACCCGAACGACAGTTTTTTCACAAATTGGTCAAGCGCTAATGATTCCATTACCTGGGATGTGGAGGTATTGGCCGATGGGAAGTTTGACGTTAAACTGTACTATACGGTTACCGAAGAAAACCTTGGATCTATAGTTGAACTCAGCCTAGGTAAAAGTAAAATAGCCAAAAAGATAACAGAGGTAAACAATCCGCCGCTAAAGGGAATGGAAAATGATCGCGTATCCAGAAAAGAATCCTATGTGAAGGATTTTAAACCCATGGATCTGGGTACGATGGTGTTGAAAAAGGGCAAGGGCACTTTGACCTTGAAAACCTTGGCAATAGCTGGCCGGGAGGTTGCGGAAGTACGGCTTTTGGTTTTCAGGAAAGTGGAATGAAAATTAGATGGGTATCGATTATTCAAACCGCAAAACCGCACTATCCGAATACCCGATCCGCTCCGCCTTGGCCTCGAAAGATATGGTGGCGGGCAATGGTTCCCCATAAACGTTCCAAACCGAATCTTGGGCCTGTTTCCAAACGATGGTGGCATCCGATTTTTTTGAAATAAGGTGAATGCTGTCGTTTTTATCTTCCATTTCCAAAGGTGGCAATAGGGGCTGTTGTCCATCGACCAGCCAGTTGTCGATCAGTTCCTTTTCAGGAAATTCCCCCAAATCCTTGGTGTCCTTGAGCCAATCCTTCAAAATTTT
Source organism: Pricia sp. (assembly GCF_041745955.1). Classification (NCBI taxonomy): domain Bacteria; kingdom Pseudomonadati; phylum Bacteroidota; class Flavobacteriia; order Flavobacteriales; family Flavobacteriaceae; genus Pricia; species Pricia sp. Next base: position 595 of record NZ_JBGTHY010000185.1, on the reverse strand, counting down.
TCGAGAGCGCATTAAGGTATCCGAAAGGTCTTTGTTACCGGCCAGATTATGGAGTTCTTGCGGATCTTTCTGAAGGTCATAGAGTTCTTCCTCCGGTTTTATGGCACTGAGCCAAAGACCTTGGGCAACGTTCAACTTCCCGGCTTCATGCAGCTTTCGAAGTTCTTGCATCATGGGCATCTGCTCGCGATAGGCTACTGGCAGGGCATGGCTAATATCGGTATGGTAACTTTTTATATACTTGTAGCGTTTTGACCTCACTGCCCGCAACCGGTCGTAGATTTCATCGAAGCGGTCTGAAGAATGAAATGTATATTCAGGTTTCTTTTTCACCTCAAACTCCCCGAACTGGGCGATACCTTGCATGACTTTGGGCGGTTCGATACCTGCAAAGGATAATACCGTCGGGGCATAATCGATAAAACTGATCAGCCGGTCGTCGCGTTCGCCGGCATTCCCGTTTTTAGGGAATTTGATTACCAAAGGCACTTTAACGCCCGTATCGTATAAGGCCCGTTTATGTCTGGGAAAAGGGCCGCCATGGTCGCCATAGAAGAAAATGATACTGTTTTCGTAGTGGCCATCTTCCTTCAAA
>NZ_JBGTHY010000184.1:0-5547 GCF_041745955.1 Pricia sp. | reverse complement strand
GACCCGATGCAACGCCAGCCCGATATCTCAAAGGCCAAGGAGCTTTTGGGTTGGGAACCCAAGGTATCCCGTGCCGACGGAATGAAAATGACCTACGAGTATTTCAAATCCCTTCCCGAAGAGGAACTGTATAAAAAGGACCATAAGGATTTTAAATCCTATAACAGAAAATAATCGGGCATTTCAGCAGGGTACTACCCCAATCCATTGGGGTTGAGTGATCAAAACTAAATTTTTATGATTTTTTTAGGATGATTATCTTACCTTGCCTAGGTAAATGGCCTACCGAAGAAAATCTAATAGTACGAATTGAACGTATTTAAGGGCGAGTACAAAAAGGCATTAATTACGTCTAACCGATTTTTTGGGGCGTTCGACCATTTTTATACCATTGCGTGACAATTAGCGGTATTTTTATCGCCCCAAATAGTGAGAACCATAAAAGGTTCGCCATGACATACAAATGAACGTTCAAAACCAATATGCTTTGAAAACTGCGGTACACGATAAAATCTGGTTATCTTCCCCCCATATGGGCGGTTCGGAAGAAATTTATGTTCAAGAGGCCTTCGATACCAACTGGGTCGCTCCCTTGGGCCCGAACGTCGACAATTTTGAAAAATCCATTGCAGGGTATGTGGGCGAGGGCGTTCACGTGGCCGCTTTGAGCTCGGGAACCGCCGCTATTCATTTGGCACTTCAACTGGTGGGCGTATCCCACGGTGATGAGGTCATTTGTCAGAGCTTTACCTTTTCAGCATCGGCGAACCCCAGTATGTACCTAGGGGCAACCCCTGTTTTTGTGGATAGTGAAAAGGATACCTGGAACCTCTCTCCCGATTTGTTGGAAAAAGCGATTTTAGACCGAATGGCCAACGGAAAGAAACCGAAAGCCATAGTGGCGGTGCATTTATATGGGATGCCCTATAAAATCGATCAAATCTCAAAAATCGCCGAAAACTACGGAATTCCTATCGTTGAGGACAGTGCCGAGGCCTTGGGAAGTGCTTTCGAAAATCGTAAGTGCGGAAGTTTTGGCGACATCGGTATCTTATCCTTTAACGGTAATAAAATCATCACGACTTCGGGGGGTGGCGCCTTACTGACCAAAAACGAAAACCTAAAAAAGAAAACGGTGTTTCTGGCGACACAGGCCAGGGACGATGCCCCACATTACCAACATTCATCGGTCGGGTATAACTATAGGATGAGCAATATACTCGCCGGTATCGGCCGCGGTCAAATGGAAGTACTTGACGATCGGGTAGCTGCCCGCAGAAAGAACTTTGATTTTTACAGGAAACATTTAGGCCATCTCCCCGAGATTGAATTTTTGGATGAACCGGAAGGTTTCTTTTGCAACCGCTGGTTGACCTGCGTGCTTACGCCTTCTTTCAAATATCGGGAAAAACTACGCTTGGCCCTTTTAGAAGAAAATATTGAATCAAGGCCCTTATGGAAACCGATGCATTTGCAACCAATCTTTACAGCGTATCCTAACTATAGCGATGGAACTTCCGAAAATCTTTTCGAACGTGGTCTTTGTTTGCCAAGCGGTTCGAACCTATCAGATGATGATCTAAGGAAAATCGTTGAACTTATCCTAAAAAACCAATAAAATGATCAAAGAGTATTTAGTTGGCAATGCCCATAGGTACGCGTCTAAGTGGCTCGTACTTGTGATAGATGTGTGTGTGATTTCCGTTTCATTCGTGTTTTCATACCTCATACGTTTTAGCCTTACCTTGAATTTTGATACCAATAAGTTGTTTATTCAACTGCCTATAGTTGCCTTGATCGCATCGGCAGCTTTTTTGTTTACGGGTTCTCATAAGGGCATAGTCCGCCATACCGGTGTCAGGGACGTATACAATATTTTCAATGCCATTTGCCTGTCGAGCATTTTGTTGATAAGCATCGTGCTATTAAATCGGGAGTTGGGTATTCTCAACGATTTTACCGTGCCTTTGGGTATCATCATTACGCACAGTCTATTATCCTTCATTGTATTGACCGCTTCGCGGTATGTGTTCAAATCCTTATACAATAATCTGATGAGCCAGGGTTTTAAGACCAACAAGAACGTGTTGATCTACGGGGCCGGCGAATCGGGCATCCTGACCCAAAATGCCTTGGCCAATCACAGTAAAAGTAAGGTTAGGGTACTGGGTTACGTCGATGAAGACGATAAAAAGATGGGTAAAAGTATCAATGGGGTAAAAGTATTCCCCAGAGCCATACTGAATCGCGACTTTTTGGTCAAGAACAATATTTCGGAAGTCATTTTTTCCATGCAGAACATTGACCCAAAACGCTTAAAGGATTTGGTCGAGGGCTTGGTCGATTATCCCGTACAGGTCAAAATTGTACCCCCGGTCGAGCAGTGGATCAACGGGGAATTAAAGGTGTCGCAGATCAAACAGATCCAGATCGAAGACCTTTTGGATAGGGCGCCTATCAGCATTCGAAATTCCAAAATCTCGCAAGAGGTGAAGAACAAGGTTGTTCTGGTTACCGGGGGTGCGGGATCTATCGGTAGTGAGATCGTACGGCAGATATGTACCTATGATTATAAATCGCTAATCGTTATCGATCAATCCGAGTCTGCTTTATATGATCTGCAACAGGAACTGAAACAGAACGGGTACCATAACTTTTTGCCCATTGTCGGCGATGTGCGGGATAAGAACCGCTTGAACAATATCTTTCAGGAACATCGACCGAACATCATATTCCACGCCGCGGCCTACAAGCACGTGCCATTAATGGAATACAACTCGTATGAGGCCATTAAGATAAATATCGCGGGCACCAAGGTTGTTGCCGATCTCGCCATCAGTCATAACACGGACAAGTTTATTTTTATCTCTACCGACAAAGCGGTCAACCCGACCAATGTTATGGGAGCCACCAAACGGATTGCCGAAATGTATGTGAGTTGTATGCAACAACTGGGTAAGACCAAGTTTATTACCACCCGTTTCGGTAATGTTTTGGGATCCAACGGTTCCGTAATTCCCTTGTTCAAAAAGCAGATCGATAAAGGGGGCCCGTTAACGGTTACCCATGAAGCGGTTACCCGTTTTTTTATGACAATTCCCGAAGCCTCACAGTTGGTCTTGGAAGCCGGAGCCATGGGTGACGGAGGGGAAATATTTATTTTTGATATGGGCGAATCCGTGAAAATTTTTGATTTGGCCAAAAATATGATCAAACTTTCCGGATTGCGTTATCCCGAAGATATCAAAATCAAAATCACCGGATTGCGTCCCGGTGAGAAATTATACGAAGAATTGCTGGCCAACGGTGAAAACACGTTGCCAACCTACCATAAGAAAATTATGATTGGAAAGACCCGAGCATTGGATTATACCTTGGTTCGGTCTAAAATAGACGAACTATGTGTTTCTAATATGTTCTTTAATGGCAGCACTGTAAGTCTTATGAAAGAAATCGTGCCCGAATATATTTCCAATAACTCCGAACTTTGTTCGCTTGACAAAAAGAAGGAAAAAGAACCAAGCAACCTTTCTTTAAAGAAAGTACTGTAGGGCACACTAAATTAATGGAGTAATTTTTTAGTAATATTGCACTAAATTTTAAAATATGAACACTAGTAAGAATCTCAATTTCAGCCGTTTTATGCGGTCCACGGGTCGGGCGTTACCTTTAATCGCACTGAGCGTCATAATAATGACCTCCTGCGCCTCTAGAAAAGATGTGGTCTATTTTCAAAATACCGGCGATTTTGAGACTTTGGTCGATAAGAATAGCATTACCCCAAAATTCAAGGTCGATGACGTTTTAAGTATTTATGTCTCTACGTTAGACAATGAAGCCAGTGCGCCCTTTAATTTGTTTCGCGGTGGATCTGAAGGTGGATTACGTCCGGAACAAGTCGATTATCTTATCGATAAAGATGGGGAAATCGATTTTCCCGTCATCGGAAAGATAAAGGTAGCCGGCCTTTCTTCGGAAGAATTGCGGGTGTTGCTTCGCGATCAACTTTCAGATTACTTGAAAGATCCAATTATCAACATCCGCTTGCGAAATTTTACCATTACGGTATTGGGTGAAGTGAACCGACCAGGAACCTACCCTGTTGAAGGGGAACGTATCACTATAATGGAAGCGCTGGGATTGGCCAATGATCTGACCATAAAAGGGAAAAGGGAAAACATTATGGTCATCCGTGATTTTGACGGCACCAAAGTGTACCATCGTATCAACCTGAAACGAAAAGAGGCGATGAGTTCCCCCGTATATTATTTGACCCAGAACGATGTAGTATACGTAGAACCGAACAAATCCGCAATTACCTCCTCGACACTTGACAATCGGGCTACAATAGCCATATCGATTGCGTCCATCATTATTACTTCTACCGTTATTCTGATCACCAGAAGATAATGAATGGAATTTCTTAAACCCAAACGAAACAATGAGTACCAATTCTCAAAATACAACCGAAAATAATTCGGTCGAGTTAAAGGAAATTATTGCCAAGTATACCACACATTGGAAGTGGTTTATGTTGTCTGTTATTGTTGCAGCTATATGCGCTTTTATATATATTAGGTACGCTATCCCTCAATATGAGGTGCAGACTCAAATTTTAATTTTAGAGGATAAAACATCAGGTTCTGAACTTGATGTTTTTCAAGACCTGAATTTTCTTGGAGGTGGAGAAAATAAGGTTGCAGATGAGATTCAAATTGTCAATTCGCGATCTAATTTCGTTGAAGTTGTCAAAGAATTGAACCTGAATACTCAACTAATGGTCCAGGGCAATATTATCGAGACCGAGATTTACGAGAATCCTCCCGTTAATCTTAATTTTATTGCGGCCGATTCGATTTTGAACAAGGCTCAATTTGAATTTTTTATAACCATTTCGTCTTCCACTACTTTTGGGTATACCGAGGAAGAGGACAAACCAGTGAAAATTTATGCTTTTGGAAAAAACATTGATACGCCAATCGGTGATATAGTCATCACGCCAAATGTCGAGGTTTTTGAAAATTATAAGGATAGAAAATTACGGGTTACGGTAAGGCCAATAACTGATGTAGCCCAAATTTATAGGAACAAGCTAATAGTTTCCAATCCGGGAGAGTTCTCTAATATTATCAATTTAAGTCTAGCAGATCCCATAGAGGTTAAAGCTAAAAATATTCTTAACTCTTTAATCCGTATCTATAACCGAAATGCGGTCGAGGACAAACAGGAAGTTGCCGATCGTACCTCCAATTTTATCAATGAAAGGATTGCGGATATTTCGACGGATCTTTCCAGTGTAGATCAATCGGCCCAAGATTTTAAGACCGAGGCCGGTGTATCCGATATCGCCGCCGAGGCCAACGTAAACCTGAACGTAGGCGTGGCCAACCAACAGGAACTGGCCAATGCGAGAAATGAGTTGAATATCGCATCATCTATGCAACAGTTAGTAGATGATCAAGATTCCTTTGAGCCCCTGCCCGGTAATATGTTGCCAGATGGTGCCGCCGCGAGTGCCACTGATAAATATAATACGTTGGTTCTGGA
>NZ_JBGTHY010000183.1:0-1911 GCF_041745955.1 Pricia sp. | reverse complement strand
GCGCAGTTGCCTGGCGATTTCGGAAGCGGCCAAAAGGTTCACTTCTAAAGCGCTATCTTCTTGGCCCTTGCCCCTGCTCGAACGGTTACCGCTGTTCACGTCTACAACGTGAAGCGCTTCGGTATGTTCGATGATGAGGTACGCACCTTTGCTCATGCTGGCGGTTCGGCCAAAAGAAGTCTTGATCTGCCGTTCTATCCCATACTTTTCAAATATCGGAACCGGCGACTGGTACAGTTTTACGATCGACTCCTTTCCGGGGTCGATTTCCTGGACATAATCCAGAATCTGGTCGTAAAGCGTTTCATTATCTACATGAATACCGGTAAAGGTATCGTTAAAGACGTCCCTGAGTATCGAAGAAGCCCTGTTGAGTTCGACCAATACTTTCGAAGGGGTCCGCGCTTTTTGTAATTTTTCACACATTGTCGACCATTTGGCCAACAAATTTTCTAGATCTTTGTCAAGTTCCGCTACTTTTTTGCCTTCTGCGACTGTTCTGATAATAACGCCAAAACCTTTTGGCTTTATACTTTTTACCAGTCTTTTCAGCCTATCTTTTTCTTGATTGCTCGCTATCTTTTGAGAAACGGATACACGATCGGAAAAAGGCACCATGACCAGATAACGCCCCGCAATGGAAAGTTCGGAGCTGATTCTTGGGCCTTTGGTGGAAATGGGCTCTTTGACGATTTGCACGAGTAAAGATTGATTTGCCTTGATGACATCGGTTATGACGCCATTTTTATCAATGTCTTTTTCTGTAGGAAAATTGGTAAGGGTATACTCCTTCAATTTCCCTGAACTTACCTGCTTTATGAAATTAAGCATAGTGGCCAATTGTGGCCCAAGGTCATGATAATGCAAAAAAGCATCCTTTTCATAACCCACGTTGACAAAGGCCGCATTGAGACCGGTTACCGGTTTGCGTACCTTGGCCAGAAGTATATCGCCAACGGAAAAATCGTTGTTGTCTTCCTCTTTGTGCAATTCAGTGAGCTTTCCATCCTTTAAAAGGGCAAAATCAACGGCATCGGAACTAGATCTTACGATTAATTCTCTATTCACCTGAATATATTTGTACTTGTCCCTTCACAATAATCCCGATGTTTATCGGAACGGAAGCGGACAAATTGATTAAACAATACTTGAAACGGATTCGAAAAATCCGCCGGAATCCACGTTTTTGGGATTTCTATGTCAATGAACGTATAAAATAGCAAGGGCTGTATTGGTGGTAAGTACCGAAGATTTTCGGTCCCTACAGCCATTACGGCCCTTACAAAAAATTTACTTTTTCTTGTGGCGGTTAGCCCTTCTACGCTTTTTACGCTTGTGGGTAGCTACCTTATGTCTTTTTCTTTTTTTACCACTCGGCATATATTCCTGTTTTTTATGGGTTATTATTTTACCTGCACATTGCTCTTGACGCCCTCTACAAAAACCTTAGCGGGCTTGAACGCTGGAATGTTGTGCGCCGGAATCTTGATAGTGGTGTTCTTGCTGATGTTCCTTCCGGTCTTTTCGGCCCTGGTCTTGACAATAAAACTGCCAAAACCCCTTAGGTAGACATTATCACCACCTTCCAAGGAATTTTTCACTTCCTCCATAAAGGTTTCGATCGTTGCCTGTACATCGCCTTTTTCGATTCCCAGTTTATCCGAGATATTCGATACAATTTCTGCTTTCGTCATCTTTCGTGTTAAATTTTAAGTAGTTAGAATCCAATGTGGATGCTGTTTTTTTGGGATGCAAATATATAAATTTAATTATATCTTTCCTGCTAATGGGCTAATTTTAAACGATTCATCGTTCGCCAATTTTTTAAGCTGGTAATGATAGGATGCTTCATTAAAGAATCCGTTAGTTTTGCAACTAACCTTTCCTGCCGATGACCTTTGCCCAAAAAAT
>NZ_JBGTHY010000182.1:0-6941 GCF_041745955.1 Pricia sp. | reverse complement strand
AAGCAATATCATGCTTATCGTGGTCAAGGAACGTACCCGAGAAATCGGTATTCGAAAGGCACTTGGCGCCAAACCTTGGGAGATTGTAGGTATGATCTTGCACGAATCCGTATTCATAACCGCCATTTCGGGCTTTGCGGGTCTCATTTTCAGTATGGGCCTTTTGGAACTGGTCGGGCCACATATCGAGGTGGACTATGTACTCAACCCATCCGTTAATTTCAACGTGGCGCTCTCGACCGTTTTCGTATTGGTATTCGCCGGTGCCGTAGCAGGATTTTTCCCCGCATGGCGCGCAGCGAACATTCATGTGATCGATGCCTTGAAGGATGAGTGATTCTGGGGCATGATTAAGTGTCCTTCGGAACCTGCCGGCAGGCAGGTTTGGGATTTTATTTTTTTGGAATTTTTCACGTAGTGAACAATGTTTAACAAAGACCGTTGGAAAGAAATCATGGAAGTGCTGACCGGCAACTGGTTCCGGACGGTGTTGACCGCTTTCGGCGTGTTCTGGGGAATTTTCATCCTATTGATACTACTGGCCGCGGGAAAAGGGATGCAAAACGGCATCATGACCGATTTTGGCGATATCGCCACCAATACCATGTTTATCTGGACACAGGCTACCTCGAAAGACTATCAGGGCTTACCTAAAGGGCGTCAGTTTGAGTTTAAGTTGGAAGATGTCGAGACTCTTAACAACTCGATGCCCAACCTGAGACACGTCTCCCCTAGAAACCGTCTCGGCGGTTTTGGCGGCGGTAGTAATGTGGTACACGGTATAAAAACCGGGGCCTACACTATTTTCGGCGATTATCCACAGATAATCAAACAAGATCCCTTGGGCATTACCTCGGGCCGATTTATCAACCAATCCGATATTGAGCAGCAACGAAAGGTGGCCATTATCGGTAATGGTGTAAAGAAAGAATTGTACGATAGGGGAGAAGATCCGATCGGCACCTATATCAAAATTCAAGGCGTCAACTTTATGGTAATAGGCACCTATAAAAGATTGGACGATAACAACGGCGAACAGGGCCAAAAACAGATTTTTGTCCCCTTTACAACATTTTCCCAAGCCTTCAACCGCGCCAATAACGTAGGTTGGATGGCCATTACGGCCGATGACGGTTCATCGATTACCGATTTAAAGGAGACGGTCGTCTCCATATTGAAAAAGAACCGTAAGGTACATCCCGACGACAACCGCGCTATCGGTTATTTTGATCTTTACGAACAGTTCAACCGGGTTCAGAGCCTGTTCTGGGCCATCAAGTTCATTGCTTATTTCGTGGGGATATTGGTCTTGTTTTCCGGCATCATCGGCGTGAGTAACATCATGCTTATCGTCGTAAAGGAACGCACCAAGGAAATCGGGATCCGCCGGGCCTTGGGCGAAAATCCGTGGTCCATCAAATTGCAGGTGCTGATGGAATCCGTTTTTTTGACCACAATTTCCGGAATGGCGGGTATTACATTCGGAGCCCTGGTAATCTATTTGATCAATTTAGTATTGGATATGAACGGTCCAGTGGATATGTTTCTAAACCCCAGTGTCAGTGTGGGCGTGGTCGCCGGGGCGTTGGTCATATTGATCGTATCGGGCTTGCTGGCCGGTTTCATCCCCGCCCAAAGTGCCATTAAAGTCAGGCCGATAGATGCGCTGAGAACGGAATAATAAAATGAGGTACGAAGTTAAAAATTATCAGTTCAGACCTGCCTGCCGCAGGTAGGCTTATGGGTTGAGAAGTGAACTGAACCCCAGCGATAAAAAATCTTAAAATCTTAATTCAGACAACGAACAACAAACATCAATCAATAATGAAAAAATCAATCACCCGAATCATCCTGATATTGATCGTGCTGACCTTTGGCGGCGCAATGTACTACCTCTACCAGAAAAATGCCGAAGACCCCGTGGTCTACGAGACCGAAAAGGCATCCAAAAAAACGATCATTAAAAAAACGGTCGCGACGGGAAGTATCCTGCCGTTAGAGGAAGTACTTATCAAGCCCAATATATCGGGTGTAATCGAAGAGATTTTCGTTGAAGGCGGCGACTATGTTAAATCCGGCGACCTGTTATGTCGCATCAAGGTAGTGCCCAACCTAAACGCCCTGAACGATGCCAGGAATTCCATCGACGAGGCCAAAATTGCCTTAGACGACCAACTACGGAACCTGCAAAGACAAAAGGGACTCTTCGAAAAAGGGGTAATCTCCAAAGTAGATCTCGAACGGGCGCAAGTCGGCTACGATCAGGCAAAACAATCCCACGGTGCGGCGAACAAAAATTACGATATCGTCAAGACCGGGACTACAAAGGGTTTCGGAAATTCCGCTAACACCCAGATCCGGTCCACGGTCAGCGGTATGGTACTCGAAGTGCCCGTCGAAGTTGGCAATCAGGTCATCGAAAGTAATACTTTCAACGAAGGAACGACCATAGCTGCCATCGCCGACGTAGAAAAAATGATTTTCGAGGGAAAAGTAGACGAATCGGAGGTCGGCAAGATTAAGGAAAATCTGCCCCTAGAAATAACGGTAGGTGCATTGGAAGGTAAGGTTTTCGATGCCGTTCTCGACTATATTGCCCCCAAAGGGAAACAAGAAAACGGAGCCATCCAATTTGAGATCAAGGGCACCATGGCCAAACAGGATTCCGTTTTTATACGCGCTGGGCTCAGTGCCAATGCCTCGGTAATTTTGGCAAGGGCAGATAGCGTACTGGCCATCAAGGAAGCCTTGGTCCAATTTGACGATACCACCAAAAAACCCTATGTAGAAATAGAGAACGGAGGTCAAAAGTTCGAGCGTAGGGATATCGAACTCGGTATCAGTGACGGCATTTTCGTAGAGATTAAATCAGGGATATTCGAAGAAGACAAGGTTAAGGTCTGGAACGCGATTGAAAAGGAAGAGGCAAAATAAACTTTTATGACCTGAGACCTGCGACAAGTGGCAGTTGGCAGTTCAAAAAAAGTCTTTTGAGTTAAGCACATAGCTAATAATTGCAAAGTGCCTATCTATGGGCATTCTGAGGTTTAAAGACCTGACATCTTCGAGATGTTTTACATATTTGAAGCGCCTACAATTATTTGGTGAGAACATTTTAATTCTGATCAGAATTCTGATTATCCGATTTCAGCCATTGGTAAAGTGTTTTACGACTTATACCCAAAGCCAATGCAGCCTTGGTTTTGTTGTATCCAGCCTCGGTCAAGGCTTTTTGCGCTTTTTGAAATTTATCGATTGTTGCTCCCGTCCGGGAGAAAGTCATGCTTGCAAATAGAGCGGGATCCCCTTTCAATATTGGGTTCTCTTCAATTAATGCATGTCGTGTAATGACTTGTTCCAGCTCCCGAACATTTCCCGGCCAGTAATTCCTTTTAAGCCGATTCATAAAATCTTTAGTGGTACCTAATAACTTTTTGTCAAATTTTATGGAGAGTTTGTTAAGTACATTTGCAACCAATAAAGGAATATCGCTACTTCTCTCCCTCAGCGGTGGAATTTTTATCAAAATGGCACTTAGACGAAAGTATAGGTCAACCCTAAATTTATCTTCATGAACAAGTTGTTCAAGATTTTGATTAGATGCGCAGAGAATCCTTACGTCTACGGAGATAGGTTTTTGACCTCCTAGCCTAACAATTTCTCCCTGTTGTATTACCCTAAGCAAAGCAGCTTGGGCATGAGGACTTAAATCGGCTATTTCATCCAAAAAAAGTGTGCCTTTATTGGCAAGCTCAAATTTACCAGGCTTTAGATATGCAGCACCTGTAAATGCCCCCTTTTCATAACCAAAGAACTCACTTTCTACCAGAGTGTCGGGTATGGCTCCACAATTGACGGTAATAAATGGATTATTCTTCCTTGAACTAAGCATATGGATTTGGGTAGCCACTAGTTCTTTTCCAGTGCCAGACTCGCCGTCTATACATACGTTTACATCATAAGGCGCGATTTTTTGTATTAGTTTAAACAGATCCTTCATTTTTGGGGAAGAACCGATTAACGGTCCGAATTTTGTACGGCCGTTTGTTCCATTTGTATTAAGAAGGATACTTTTAAAGCTTCGAACCCTCATGTTAACCATTTCGACGACTGGAAAACGCTCAAATGTAGATCCCCCGGCATAACCATTTATCGGAACCTGTTGGAGAAACTCCGCAAAGTCTTCAGGCTCTGTTATAGAGCCTCCATATATAAGCGAAAAAGGTTTACGTCCCGATTCATGGGCTTTCGACAACATTTCTTTGGCCTTGGTTATTGACAATTGCAACTGATTGCGTTTTTCGATCGTATCTTCAATTTCAAAAGTAAGGCCTACATTGAGTATCAGGGCGTCAACACCATTTTTTGCAAAGACATAAGCTTCTTCTGCGGATAAAGCAAAACCAAAAGTAACAAGCCCTAATTTCTTTGCTTGTTTCAGCATATCTACCTCTGTTGATAAACCAATTCCCTCAGCCTCTAAATGAGATCTAAAAGTGCCATCGATAAATCCGATTGCCGGCCAATTTGTGATTCCTTCTACCCCCAGTTCTTTTAACCTCTTGAGCCTCCTTCCGATAGGTTGGGTCGGATCAGCGGCAAATACCCCTGCGACGACCGGAGTAGTTTGCGTGTGAAGTAAAATATGCTGTCTCAACAAGTCTTCAGTTTGATCGTTCGCATTTCTGTAGGGCATAAAAGCAGCTAGCGAGCCAAAGCCCATGTTTCGATATAATCCTGCATTTAGTGCTATGATCAAATCGGCTCCGGAGGCTACTGCGGACTTTGTTATTTGTCCATTTCCGGCCACTACGGAAATAATGGGGGATGAGAATTTAGAAGTGTCCTGAACAAGATTTTTGAGGGAAAACATATCAAGAAGTGATTTAAACTTTTTTTGGATCGAAAGAAAGGGTTGCGGATATTTGTGTTGCGAAAAATAAATAATTCCAAAACAACCCTTTATGTACAGTGTACTCGACAAAGATATGATAGAAATTGAAATTGTACCGTTTATTCCTATCGGAAAAAGAGGTTTTCCCCCGAAAGCGCCCTTGGCGGATATCGTCAACGCGATCCTGTACAAGCTCAAGACCGGTGTCCAATGGCACCAATTGCCCATAAGGGCCCTCTTCCACGAAGAGCCGCTAAGCTGGCAATCGGTCTATTACCATTACCGCAAGTGGTGCCTATCGGGGGCGTGGAAGGATTGTTGGATAAAGTTCCTGGGCAGGCACAGGTCCGAGCTCGACCTCTCCAGTGTAGATCTTGACGGCAGCCATACCCCTGCCATAAGGGGCGGGGAAGCCGTGGAATATCAGGGAAGGAAAAAACGCAAGACCACCAACGCCCTATATTTGACCGATAGGCAGGGGCTTCCCTTGGCGATGTCGGAACCCGTGGCGGGCAACCATAACGACCTCTACGATATAGAGGTGCAGTTCGAGGTCGTTACCGCTACGCTCCAACAGGCGGATATCCCCGTGGAGGGGCTGTTCATGAACGCCGATGCCGGATTCGATTCAAAGGACTTCCGTAATTCCTGTTACAAAAATGATATCAACGCGAACATCTGTTTCAATAAACGTAACGGGGACAACGATAGGGACGAATATTTCGACAGGGAGCTCTATGATGAAAGGTATGCCGTAGAGCGCACCAACGCATGGATGGACAGCTTCCGTTCCTTGCTCAACAGGTTCGATACAACGGTCGAAAGCTGGAAAGGGTTCAACTATCTGGCATTCATTGTGATAGCGCTGAACAAATTCAAAAAGAAGAATAAGAAAAAAGTTTAAACCAGTTCAATATATCCGACCACACTTTTCAAGCCTTTTCGGCAAGTAAAAAAAAGCTAAATACACTAAGAAACCTTAGTCAGGATGAACTTAGTCTAGCAGAGATACATAAAACTGTTTATGGCTATAGCCACGAAATAGAACACATCATTAGCTTTCTGACTTTGGAGCTAAAATTTATTGATGAAGAATTTGACGAACAAATTCACAAAAAGATTTTGACCACATTGAACTCTAATTTAAGTGATAAGAATGCCGAAACTGCAAAGTCATTTGGAAATCTTGTAAGCCGTAAAATAGAATATAGCTACGAACCAAGTAACCAAACAGAAATAAATTCTGAAAAATAGCATTTTAAACTTAATCCAAGCTTATGGAAAAACGGAGGCCCAAGGTTCAGGTTTTAACGAAGATGACAAATTGCCTACGATAAACCCCAGGTCGCAGATGATAATGCTCAAAGGTGGAGAAAAACTTATCCGTAAATACGAAAAAAGTGGACTGGACAAATGAAACCTTGCACAAAAAAATTCATACTTTGTCGGAATCGGAAATTGGACATACCAAGTTAAACTGCAAGTGTTGAATGAAAACTTTAGATCGGTAAAACAAACAAGATTTTAAAATAGCTGGATTTGAGTATTATAGCGGATAAACAGTTGATAATAACTAAACGTTCAATGGCTATACTCAATGCGGGCGTAAGTGCCTAGACCAAAGGTCTGGGCGTGTCGACTAACACCGCAAAATCTTTTGAATTTTGCTTTTTCACAGGACAAGATAAAACCAAAGCAAAAAGATTTTGGCTATTGCGTGGGGAAAAAGTAATTGCGTGCAGCCCCGCACTAAGCCGAAACGTTGTAGCGAATGCTAAAACCCTTATGGAAGCATCAAATTCCTATTTGCATAAAAGTAAATTATAGTTTACCTTTGAATTTAAAATAAAATTAGGGCTAAATGAAATGTTCCAAACTGTACCGAATCTTGACGAAGGACGGTTGGTACGCGGTCTCGCAGAAAGGCTCACACGTGAAAATGCGGCACGAGACCAAAAAAAGGGACTATCATCTTCCCGAACCACGGGAGCCAGGAAACGGGCAAGGGGCTGGAGACGAAAATCCTCAAAGACGCTGGAATCAAAAA
>NZ_JBGTHY010000181.1:0-1739 GCF_041745955.1 Pricia sp. | reverse complement strand
ATGCCGGTGGAGCTTTGGCCATCGCCAGCGACCACAATCCGGGTTCGGCACCTATGGGGGATCTCTTGACGCAGGCAGCCGTATTGGGAGCTTTTGAAAAACTGTCGAATGCGGAAGTTCTGGCGGGAATCACCGTTCGGGCGGCAGCGGCACTGAAATTGGAAGATCGAGGGAAATTGGAAAAAGGATTTCTTGCCGATTTTATTATTTTCCATACCAATAATTACAAGGAGATTTTATACCATCAGGGAAATCTGAAACCCTGCATGGTATGGAAAAAAGGGGAATTGGTTTTTGATAAGCACAAATGATTTTATGGGTTCAGACCTGCTTGCCTGCCGGCAGGCTTATGAGTTAGTTTTGAGCTTGACACTCGGTTACCGAGCTTGTCGTAGTATGCACTAGAATTTTTTTAGAAAATGACTTTTAAAAAACAAATACTTCAGGGCATCCCGGTGGCACTTCCCACCAAAAAAAAATATAAGGTAGATGCGGACCATGCCCCAAAACGCAAGGAAATTTTATCCCTGGAAGAGAAGAAATTGGCCATTCGAAATGCGCTGCGCTATTTCCCCGAAGTTTGGCATTCGGAGCTATCCAAGGAATTTGCGGGGGAACTGAACAAATACGGTCGAATCTATATGTTCCGGTTTAAACCGGACTATAAAATCTACGCACGGCCTATCTTGGAATATCCCGCCAAGACTTCAAAGGCAGCGGCCATCATGTTGATGATCCAAAACAATCTGGATCCCGCCGTGGCACAGCATCCTGAAGAACTCATTACCTATGGTGGCAATGGTGCCGTCTTCCAAAATTGGGCCCAGTACGTGTTGACCATGCAGTACCTTGCCACAATGACGGAAGTCCAAACCTTGCATATCTATTCAGGCCACCCAATGGGGTTGTTTCCTTCTTCAAAAGAAGCCCCTAGAGTAGTGGTTACCAATGGCATGATGGTTCCCAATTACTCCAAACCCGATGATTATGAAAAATACAATGCACTGGGCGTCACCCAATATGGCCAGATGACCGCGGGATCGTACATGTATATCGGTCCTCAAGGCATTGTTCATGGTACGGCCATTACCCTTATGAACGCATTTCGAAAAGTTTTAAGGAAGGATGAAACTCCCACGGGAAAGATTTTCATGACCGCCGGCCTGGGCGGTATGAGCGGGGCCCAGCCCAAAGCCGGAAACATTGCCGGATGTATTACAATTTGCGCAGAGGTCAATCCCGCGGCAGCGAAAAAAAGACATGAACAGGGCTGGGTAGATGAACTCGTTGACGAGATGAATGATCTGGTCTCTAGAGTAAAATCGGCTACCAAAAATAACGAAACCGTTTCCCTCGCTTTCATCGGTAACGTGGTCGATGTTTGGGAACGCTTCGATGCCGAAAATATATCTATCCATTTGGGCTCTGACCAAACCTCTTTGCACAATCCGATGGGCGGTGGTTATTATCCCGTGGGACTTAGTTTCAAGGAATCGAATGACTTAATGAGCGGGAACCCCGAAGCATTCAAGAAAAAGGTTCACGAATCGTTGAGAAGACATGTAGCGGCAATAAACAATCACTCAAAAAAAGGGACCTATTTTTTTGACTATGGAAATGCCTTTCTTTTAGAGGCATCGCGCGCAGGCGCCGATATTTATAAAGACGAAAAAGGAAATTTTTCAAACTCCCCTTCCATGGGTGAAGGGTTCGGGGGATGGGCCTATCCATCCTATGTG
>NZ_JBGTHY010000180.1:0-10614 GCF_041745955.1 Pricia sp. | reverse complement strand
TCCTGACTTGTCCGATTTAGTGCGGTCTGAGCATTTTGGCAATAATTTTCTGTAATTCTTGCGGTGCTGCCGCCTTCATCCGGATTTCTTTTTTGGTTATTCTGTTCATAAGCCTAGCCTCGGTCATTTTTTTGCATAGATCTAAAAATGCTCTAATCGATATGGAAGCGGATATCTCAATGTGCTTTGAGACTGCCAGAGCCATAAAGCAGATGAGCACATGCAGTTGGATGGAATTCTCTTTAAAATGGAAGATGGGCCTAGTTTTTAAATCTCCTTTGGCTACTCTAAAAGCCTGTTCGATCTTGTAAAGGTCGTGGTACCTCTCAATAATGGTTCCGTTGCTGGCTATGGTCTGTTCAATGTCTGTATAATACCCTTTGACACCCAACAGTTTGGTGGTCTTTGCAATGAGTTTTTCGTTCAGTTCCATCTTACTTTCACCTGATTTCAGATATTTTATCCGTCTGGCTTTTGAGGGCTGCTCCAGTAGGGTCTTGGCCCTGTCTATTTGCTTATGCATCTCGTACTTGTCCTTGTTATATCTTTTCTTTGAAAAACTACATATCAGATGACCCCGTTCTGTTTTTAGCCTAATTGTGCTACCGTCCTTCCTTGGAAGTTTGGTATCGATCTGTTCCAATAGTTCAGAGGGAATATTGCCCAGTCTAGCTCCCACTATGTAATTTATTTTTTCGGCTCTGAGCGCATCCACATTTTCAGTACTGATCATGGCTGCATCCGCCACCACAGCAAAATAATCCACATCATGGGTTTTGATGAAGGATTTAATCACTGGGATCAGTGTATGACCTTCAAAAGTGTTACCCGAAAACACCTCATAACCCACAGGGAAGCCCTCGGGAGTAACCATTAGCGCTACCACAATCTGGGGCTGCTGAGATTTGTTGTCCTTTGAAAAACCGTTCTTGCGCAGTTCATCCTCGGTAAAGGTTTCAAAGTAAAGGGTGGTGACATCATAGAACATCAATGAAAGGTCAAAGTCATATTGTTTCCTTGCAAAGTCCAATGTCCGTTTCTCTATGCCCTGTTTCAGTGCAAGCCATCGGGGTGTCGATTCATAGAACCGTTGGCGGCGGTGCCTGATGCCGAAATAGGATTCCATCAACTCAATGGAACGCAATTTAGAAGCAGGTTCAAAGATGCGCATGATTACTAGGTCGCTCAAAAGCGTATCCACCTCCATGATATGCCCAAGTTCGTACTGTATTGCCCGGAGTACATCATATAGATAGGTATAGTAAAAACCAATGTAATCGCATTGACTAACCAGGATTTCATTTTCATTAGGTCTGGAATCTTCGAAGAGATAGGTCTGTCCAGTTCTATCGGCAATAAAGAGTCTTGCCATTTCATTCAAGGCCACGATTTCAGCACCGGTTGTCCCTGAACCGATATGTTTGACAATTACCCGTTTGCCCTTCTGATAATAATATACCTGAACCGAACGGGAATTACCCTTGGTCTGAACCGTTCTGATGTGCAGCATTTGACCCAGTTAGTGCTGTCAAACTACATAAAATATTTTATAAACCATTGATTTTCAAATTAATATTTATAAGGCACGAAACCAGCGGACAAGTCAGGGCTTAAAAGAATGGTGGATATCAGTATATAGGACAGTTTGGGAATGCGCATACGACGTATAACTTTATGATGTTCGTCTTATGCTAACGCCTGATTTTCGTAATAGGTATATATTTTTCGTTGAACGGTAGCGCCGAGGATAGACCTTTTTAAAAGGGATTCGATACTAAAACGGGGATCCGGACGTTTTCAATGTAAATTTATCGTTAAGTAATCTTATTTTTAATGTAAATTTTATGTACCTTTAGATTCTAAAATTGTTATGCCATGAAAAATTTGATCCTAGTTTTTGTTTTTATCCTCAGTACGTCGTATGGCTTTTCCCAAAAAGAGAAAGATGTAAAGCTAAACACGGACACCAATCTTATTGAAACCACCTATTATCACGATAACGGGGAAGTAAGCCAAAAGGGCACTTTCGATTTGGCCGGTAAATTGCACGGTGAGTGGGTCAGTTATAGCGAAACGGGAGACAAGGTCTCCATGGGAAACTATAATAAAGGAATCCGCACTGGAAAATGGATTTTCTGGACGGATGGCAATGTTAAGGAGGTCGAATTCTCCGATAACGTTATTGCCAGTGTAGTAGATAGGGAAAAGGGTACAGGGGTCGTGACCAAAAATTAAACGGATAAAACAAATAAAAATATATCCCTTGGAAGCGCTGTCTTTCAAGGGATATATTTTTCGGCATACCCAAAAGTAGCACCTCGGTACTTTATTTTGCCCGCGTAGGCACCAATACCGCAATTTTCGCCTCGGTATCGAGATCGGAATCCAAAAGCGAACCTACATCGACTGATTTGACAAAGAGCTCTTCCTGAATCCGTACTAGCTCATTTTCTGATACTTCGATAGGTATTTCCAAGGTTTCATATCCCGGAAAACCTATGGCTAAAATATATTTTCCAGGGGTAATTCCGCTCATTTCAAAATTACCGTTGAGGTTGGTCTGTGCGCCCCATTCGGTATCCTTAAGTTCGATGTTGGCAAACAGTAATGGTTCGCCGTTCATTTCCAGATCGGTTATGGTGCCGGATACGGATCCATGCGATTGGGAATAGACGACCAAGGAAAATAGGAAGCTAGCGATTAGAAAAATAGTTTTCATGACATCGTTCTAAGTAATTCGATGCAAATAAAAACGTTCCAGGTTAAGTTAAGGTTATCTACAGATTAAGTCTAGTTCAATTTTAAAGACCATTATTCCATAATCTTGGCAGGAATGATCGTACCGTCATATTCTTGGTAATAGGTTTCCAAGAGGTCGATGACGACCTTCATAAGATCTTTGGTTTCCAAGAGCAATGAGAAATATAGCGTGGTGTTTTTGGGGCTTGACTCTTCGGTACGTGTTCTTGCTACCTGTTTCTCGATTTTTTGTGATACAAGGTCGAACAGTTCTTGTTTGTTTTCCAACACTTTTCCAATTTGCTTAAAAGATCTTTCATCGAAAGCTTGTTTGGTATTGGAAAAAATCTCTTCCAGTTTATGGTCGATTTCTTTCAGTTCCTTGATCTGATTGTACTTTAATTTTTTGTGATTGTTGTGAACGTGCTTGTGGCTGACCTTTCCGATATACTCCAAAGACTGGGTGATGTCGGTCAAAAGGCCTAGTATGCTTATGTAAAAATTACTGGCACCTACGCTAGCTTCGTCAAGATTTTTGATGAAGTAAAAAATGTGGTCGCGCAGTTCGTCGATTTCTGCGGATAGTTTTGCCCCTTGTTTTTTGTTCTTTTTCAGAAGATTAAGATCGTGCTTCGCCAGACCGTTGATTGAGTTGGTGTATATTTTTTTACTTCGCTTGATGACGTTGGATATGTTGTCGGCGCTTTCTTCTATAACGCCTTGTATGGAGCTACTTTCCGCTTTTTGTAAACTGTCCTCAGCCTTTATTTCTTTGGATTTTTTGCTATAGGATATATAGTTTCTAGCCAATATCAATACCGCTGCGAACAGTAAGACTGCAATAGCGGCACCCTTACCAAAACTTATCAGGGCGAGAATCACACCGGACGCAACAAAGGCGATAATGGCCGTTCCGAACCATCCACCGATAACATTGAGTACCCCAGCGACCCGGTATACCGCGCTTTCGGCACCCCAGGCCTTATCCGCAAGTGACGAGCCCATGGCCACCATGAAGGTAACATAAGTGGTCGACAAAGGCAGTTTGTACGAAGTCGCGATAGAGATTAGTACACCAGCGACCATGAGGTTTACCGCGGCCCGAACCATGTCGAAGGCGGGTTTTTCGTAGGTTTTGTCCCTAGCGAGGACGATGACCGGTTTTTTGAAGCGAACGGCCAGTTTTTGGTTGAGCGAACTGGGCAAAATGGCTTGTGTAGCCTCTGAGATGCCGATAGTCAGGCGTACGATGCTCCTAGATAAAAAATTGGGCTGAAAACGTTCTTTACCCTCTCCCTCCCGAGCCAGGTTTATCTCCGTGTCGGTCACATACCTTGCTTTTTTCGAAAACCATAAAGTGGCTACCATCACCATGCCCGAAATAAACAGTAGTACGGTCGGCGTAGGTACTTTTGAGGCCAGTACGCCCATGCCGAATTCGGTCGCCAATTCCCCCGACGCCTGCCAAGCCTCGTACGATTGCCATGCGGCTATGGGTACCCCGATAAAGTTGACCAGGTCGTTGCCCGCAAAGGCCAAGGCAAGCGCAAAAGTACCGACGCCTATGATCAGTTTGTAAATATTGACTTTTGCCAGGGTCATCAGCGAATAGGAAATCAACGACCATAATACAAAGTTCAAAATTACGAGCCACCATGCCCGCGTCTCCAAGAATTCCTGTATCGTAAGAGTACCGATCAGATCAAAACTCTGTTCTGCAAAAGAGGTTCCGCCTATGCCCTTTATCAAAATGAAGTAGGTAATCGCGGAAAGGGCAAAGCCTCCGAAGAGCGCGCCGACCCATTTGGCCTTTTTCTCGAAATCATAGCTAAGCAGTAGTCTGGATACCCATTGTACCAGGGCCCCGACCGAAAAGGCCACCACGACCGAAAGCAATATGCCCAA
Source organism: Pricia sp. (assembly GCF_041745955.1). NCBI lineage: Bacteria > Pseudomonadati > Bacteroidota > Flavobacteriia > Flavobacteriales > Flavobacteriaceae > Pricia > Pricia sp. The sequence continues at coordinate 5,970 of NZ_JBGTHY010000180.1, read as the reverse complement.
AATGATTTCTGTCGCCTTTGAAGTATTGATATAATTGACCACATCGCCGAAAGAGCCATTGTCGACACCGATTTTAATCAACGACATGGCTACGGATGCCCCCAAAAGTTCAAAAACAATGGAAACCGTAGTGGATGTAGGCATTCCCAAAGTGTTGAAAAAATCCAACAACAGGATATCGGTGATCATCACGGCCATAAAAATGAACATGATTTCGTTGAAATAGAATTCGCTAGGGTTAAAGATACCTTTCCGTGCGACCTCCATCATACCACTTGAAAAAATGGCGCCTAGGGCGATACCAACGCTGGCAACGATCATTATGGTGCGGAACGAAATGGCTTTTGAACCGATAGCGGAATTCAAAAAGTTGACCGCATCGTTACTAACGCCTACGACAAGATCCGCTACCGCGAGAAACGCCAGTGCGACAATCATTATCAAGTAAATATTATCCATAACTTTTAGAAAAAATCAACTTGCAAATATCTATGGTAACCCTAAACGGAATGTTACCTAAACGTTATATTTTCAGGGTACGTTAGAAATGTACCTCGACCTGCAAACGGCACATCAGTTCATCTGTTCCCGCATCTTCGGAAAGATAGCTTACATCGGTCTGCACTTTCAGTTTATGGCCAACAATGTATTTCGAGAGCCCCAAGGTAAACTGTTTTTGTGGATTTCTGCCCGTAACGTCCCCATCAAGTTCGATGTTCGTGAACCTGCCGGAAACTTCCCAATCCGTTTTGAACAAATAGCCCGTCTGAAGGTTCAACCCATCACCGATCTGCACTATGTCTCCGGTGGTAGTGCCGTCGGAATTTTTGGCGATGGGCTCATCGGCTGTTCTTTTCGCATACTCGCCCATAAAAGAAAAGCCACGGTATTTGAACATGGCATCCACAAAAATGGTATTGATATCGGTCTCGAAAAACCCGACATCGTTCGCCATGTACGAACCTTGGTTGCTTTCCGTTTTTACAGCGTTCCGGTTGGTATCGTAAGTGGCGGCCAGCATCAGTTTTGGTGTCTCTTCCCATATCAGGTCACTTCCGTCGTACTCCGAATCGTCGGTAAACCTTCCCAAGGGAAATAGTTCAAGCCGGGCGGTATACTGATGTCCGCCCAAGTTTCCGTTGACGACATTTCGTCCCTCCCCTTGGGAGAACGTCAATTTTTCCCGTATCAAAAAAGTATCGTCCAGATTGAAATGATGCCTAAGCTGAAATCCGATGTCACGATCGATGTTAAAGTTGGCGTTCAGAAGGGAACGGTCTACTTGCTGTAGGTCTCCCGAAGAGATGACACGCTCAATATTTCCCGGTAATTTAGTCTGTCCGATCCAAAGCTCGAAGTTTTGGTAGAAATTCCACATGACCACCGCATCATAGATATAGCGTTGTGCATTTCCGTAAATTCCTAGCCCCCCGAAAGATCGCTGTTCGAGAGCCCCAGCTCGAGCTTGTATTTCAGTTTGGGGGAATAAGCGAATCCGTCGAATTTTAAGCGCGCCCTCCGTACCAAAAAGTTCTGTTCGGGATTTGAAAGGCCTCCGTTATCTCCTTTATCCCAACTGGCAATGGACAGCAACTGCATACGGGCACCGATTTCATGCTCCAGGAACTATCCTTTCCGACAAGGTCAAAGATTCCGTTCCCGAAAACGGTGGTATTGGTTTCCTGGGCATGGGAGCCCATGGAATTCAGCACTACCAAGCAAATAATTAAACTATTGGTTTTCATTGAAATAGGTTTCCGATAGGTTCAAGGAAAATGTCTCGCTAAGTTAAATTAAGGTTACTATGAGGTTAAATTGAGCGCAATATACAAACAAAAAACTGCGGTAAAATGGGTTCAAGATATCAAATCGCACCTGTGTTATAGTAAAAAAAGCTGTAAAAAGGTATCTTGCACTTTCTAAAATAGGAAAGGTATTATGAATTGGGAATCACTACTCTCCCTAAAACGTTACGGCGATAAAAACAAACGCCTACGAAAAGAACAGGATGATACCCGCCTTGGTTTCGAGGTCGATTATGATCGGATTATATTTTCGGCCGCATTTCGGAGTTTGCAGGATAAGACCCAGGTAATTCCCCTCTCCAAAACAGATTTTGTACATACCCGATTGACCCACAGCCTTGAGGTTTCGGTGGTCGGAAGGAGCTTAGGAAGAATTGCGGGAAAAATGATTTTGGAAAAACATCCCCATTTACGGGAAACCTTAGGCTATCGCTTCAACGACTTCGGGGCCATCGTCGCCGCTGCGGCCCTGGCACACGATATTGGGAATCCACCGTTCGGGCATAGCGGCGAAAAAGCCATCGGGGAATATTTCGAAAATGGAAACGGAAAAAAATACCGATCGGTTCTTTCTGACGTTCAGTATCAGGATTTGATCGATTTTGAGGGGAACGCCAACGGTTTCCGGTTGTTGACCCAGTCTAGGGAAGGGGTCGAGGGAGGCCTGCGTTTGAGTTACGCGACACTGGGCGCGTTTATGAAATACCCTAAGGAATCGCTCCCCAAAAAACCGTCGCCACATATCGCCGATAAAAAATTCGGATTCTTTCAATCGGGAAAGGATGCCTTCAATGAAATTGCCGCTGTATTGGGACTGCTTTCCAGAAATAACAAAGCGGAAATTTCATTCGCTCGTCACCCTTTGACCTATCTGGTCGAGGCAGCAGATGACATCTGCTATACCATTATCGACTTTGAAGACGGTATAAACCTCGGTCTTATTTCTGAAGATTATGCATTGGAATACCTCATCAAATTGGTGCAGAACACTATAAATACAAAAAAGTACAATTCCCTTAATTATCAAGAGGATCGTTTGAGTTATCTGCGAGCGCTTGCCATAAGCACGCTAATTGGCGATGCTATATCCGTTTTTGATGCCAATGAAGATAAAATACTAAACGGTACTTTTAGCACTTCGCTCTTGGACCAAAGCCGTTATCAAGCCCAGATAAAGGATATCATTGCCCTTAGTGTCGATAAGATATACCGGTCAACTGAAGTGATCGAAAAGGAGATTGCGGGCTATCGGATTATTTCCGATATTCTAGAGGTATACACGAATGCCCTAATCCGAAGGAAAGAACATAAGATGTCGAATTATGATAATCTAATACTAGGGACCTTACCTAAATTTTATAGAAATACGGAGGCCAGCGTTTATGACATCCTTTTAAATGCCTGTTGTTATGTAGCCAGTCTTTCCGACAGTGCGGCGGTTCACATACATAATAAGATCATGGGGAAATCGCTTTAAAACACATAAGAAACCCCGACCCCCAATAACTGCTTGAACTGTACGCGTGTCTTACCGGGGTTCACCACCTGACCCTGCGCATTGATTTCTTCATCAAAAAGTATATTGTCGTCGTAGATAATATGGGTACCAATTGTGGTGACCATATATTTGTTGACCTTAAGATCGATATTGAGTTCCCAGTCGACGTCTATGTTCCCGAATCCCTGTAGATAGTCGGTGTAAAGGCTGATTCGATGGTTGAGCAGCACATTTTTATATACTTCGGTTTCCCAGGTATTGGTGACATGAAAGCCGAATTCGAGAAAGACATTATCGCCGGGTTCGATTATGTTTCCCTCCGTATCGAGTACAGCCCTTTGAACACCGAAGCTACCTTTATTCGCCAGTTCTTGATCTAGTACAAAAGTCGATTTTTGGGTTAGCGGGGAAATATAAAGGTTGAATTTTTGGTCTTTGGTGATATAGGAGGTGCCCGCCCCCAGAAACGAATAGCCCGGAGCCATAAATCTGGAAATGGGGTTCTCCCTATCCGGATATTTGTACCCGTTCGAAAATTGGGTATTAAAGTTCGCCTTTGCGGAGTAGTACCAGTTGCTGATCGTATCCCTCTGAAAGCCGAAGGTCGAACTAAGACGTATGGCGTCGTCCGTTTTGCGAAGTTTTTGTCCTTCTTGCAGGTTCAGGCCATAGCGAAGATCCATGTAATTGTCCCACCGGGTATATCGGAATTTATAGTTGCGCTCGAAACGGGCGTTGCCCAATGCCGAGGCCGAATTGTTGCCACCGGCGTTCCAGTTGACAAAGGCGACCTCGCTAAAATTGATGCCGAATTTGTTGACGTTCGTCCAAAACGAAGGTACTCGGAAACGGTTCGGTTCTTCTTCCAAAGCTTTGGTCTGCCTGAACGATATCACCGGGTTCATCAATTCGACACTTCGGGGAACAAATTTCATTTTCCTCTGTGTCCTACGGATGACCACGGTAGCGACTATTGTCGTGTCTATGGCGACCGTATCTATCGCCCGCTGTTGCGGAAGGGAATCCCTGTCTTGGGCGGGGAGAGCGGAGAAGCAAAAAATAAAAAGAAAGGCAAGAACTACTTTGGTAACTATCCAGTGGCCTGTCATATTTTGTTTGGTGTTTGGTTTTTACGAATACTGTGAAGGATTGCCATTCGGTTCGATATTATGAATCAAGCAGAACCTTTATGCGCGTTTTTAGGGATGCCGCATCGATTTTGGCCAAGCGGTGCAATTCTTCCACGGTACCGTGCTCTAGAAATACGTCGTCGATGCCCATGATGACCAGTTTATTGGCATGTCCGGTTTCGTTGGCGAATTCAAGAACAGCGCTTCCGAAACCTCCGGCTTTGCAACCATCTTCGAGGGTCAGTATATATTCGTAATCTTCGAAGATAGCAAAGAGCCTTTTTTTGTCCAAAGGTTTAACAAAACGCATATCATAGTGTCCGATTTGGCCGTTATTAAACTCTTCGATAAGCTCGGCTATCATATTGCCCATATTTCCTAGGGATAGGATGGCAATTTTCGAACCCTTTCGGAGTTCCCTTGAACTTCCTATTTCGATTTTTTCAAAAGGGGTTTTCCAATCCACCTGAACCCCACGGCCTCGAGGATACCGGATGGCAATAGGATGTGGCAATCCCAATTGCGCGGTATACATGATATTTCGGAGTTCCGTCTCGTTCATCGGGGCAAAAATAACAAGGTTCGGGATACAACGCAAGTAAGAAATATCGTAAACTCCATGATGGGTGGCCCCGTCCTGACCGACGATGCCTGCTCGATCTAGGCAGAAAATCACTGGTAGGTTCTGTAGGGCGACATCGTGGATGACCTGGTCATAGGCCCGTTGCAAAAAGGTAGAATAAATGGCACAAAAAGGCATAAGACCTTCAGTGGTCATCCCGGCGGCCAAGGTAACGGCGTGCTGCTCGGCTATACCTACGTCAAAGGCCCGTTCCGGAATCTCGGCCATCATATATTTTAGGGAGCTTCCCGTAGGCATGGCCGGAGTTATTCCGACTATTTTTTCGTTTTTCTCGGCGAGTTCGACGAGGGTATGGCCAAAGACATCCTGATATTTGGCTGGCTGGTCGGTAACGGTTTTTGGCTGTAGTTCCCCTGTAGATCGGTCGAACTTTCCCGGGGCGTGGTAGCCCACCTGGTCTTCCTCCGCTCTTTGAAGTCCCTTTCCCTTAGTGGTAATCACGTGCAGCAGTTTCGGGCCTTTGACCGACTTAAGCCGTTCGAGTTCTAGGAGTAAAAGGGCGATATCATGCCCATCCACAGGGCCGGAATAATTGAGGTTGAGGCACTCAAAAATATTCTCTTCCTTGGCCGTGCCTTTTTTAACGTTGGTCAAGTATTTTTTCAGGGCCCCGACACTGGGATCTATTCCGATAGCGTTGTCGTTTAATATGACCAGCACGTTGGCATCGGTTGAACCAAGATGATTGAGGGCCTCGAAAGCCATTCCGCTGGCAATGGAAGCATCGCCGATAACCGCTATATGCTGTCTTTCGGTATCACCCTTTAACATTGACGCGATGGCCATCCCCAAAATAGCCGATATCGATGTCGAGCTGTGTCCCGTTCCAAAAGCATCATACTCGCTTTCGCTTCGCTTGGGAAAGCCACTGATACCGCCCAATTGGCGATTGGT
>NZ_JBGTHY010000179.1:0-2073 GCF_041745955.1 Pricia sp. | reverse complement strand
TTGATCGGTCTTTTGGTAGGGCCTATCGCAACGTTGTATACCGAGAACGGCCAAAAATTGATAGAACCGATATGGAACGGCGAACAAGGCCTATTCCCCGGTGAGAGCCTTTATTATTTCGTTTCCCTGGCCATCGGCATTATACTTTTCGAAGGGGGACTTACCTTACGACGCGGCGAAATCGCCAACATCGGGCCGGTCATTACCAAATTGATCACCATCGGCTCTATTGTAACCTTTTTCGGCGCCGGCATTTCGGCCCACTTTATTTTCGGACTCAGTTGGCAGATTTCCTTTCTTTTCTCCGCATTGATCATCGTAACAGGGCCTACCGTAATTACACCGATACTGAGAAACATTCCATTGAAAAAAGATGTTTCGGCCGTGCTTAAATGGGAAGGTATACTTATCGATCCCATTGGTGCCTTGGTTGCCGTTTTGGTCTTTGAGTTCATCAGCGTGGGCGAGGGGCAGGCCTATACCAAAACCGCCTTTATAGACTTTGGGAAAATCTTACTCTTCGGTTTTGCCTTCGGGTTCACCTTTGCCCACGCAATGATGTTCTCTATCAAAAAAAAGTTCATTCCCCATTACTTGCTCAACGTTGTATCGCTTTCGGCGGTGCTGCTGGTCTTTGTGGTTTCCGATGCGTTTGCGCATGAGTCCGGCCTGCTGGCTGTGGTCGTCATGGGTATGGTGATGGGCAACTCCAATTTGCCGAACCTGAAAGAGCTGCTCTATTTCAAGGAGTCGCTCAGCGTACTGCTCATTTCGATACTGTTTATATTGTTGGCCGCCAATATCAACCTTCAAGACCTGGAGCTGATCTATAACTGGAACACGGTCGTTCTGTTTGCTATCATAGTTTTTATCATAAGGCCGATAGGCGTATTTCTCAGTACCTATGGGTCGAAATTAAAATTGAACGAAAAGCTTTTTATCGGATGGGTAGGGCCCAGGGGTATCGTTGCGGCCGGTATTGCCTCGCTTTTTGGCTCCAAATTGATTCAAAAAGGAGAGCCCGGAGCGGAATACATTACTCCTTTGGTCTTTATGATCGTGTTAGGTACGGTTTTACTCAATGCTACTACGGCACGGCTTTTTGCGAAAATGATAGGTGTGTTCTTGACGAAATCAGAGGGTATCCTTATTCTCGGGGCATCAAAGGCATCACGACTGATCGCGGACTACATCCATAGAAATAACCGTCATGTGGTATTGATCGACAATAACCAGAACAATGTGAACAAAGCAAAAAAACTGGGATTGGAAGCCTTGACGGCGAACATTTATTCCGATAGCTTGACCGACAATATCGAGCTGAACGATATCGGCTATTTGATGGCTTTGACCGGTAACTCCGATATTAACGAATATGCCATAGAAAAGTTCGCCAAGCAGTTCGGGGAAAATGGATCGTTTCGCCTTGTCAATGCCGAGGAGATGAACGACCCCGAGAACAACCCAAAAGAAGGACTTTTTTCCCATACCGACGACTATATAAAAATGACAGAGACTGCTAGAAGGTATCCAGCCATGCATGAAATCGAGCTGAAGGACCAGGAGCACTACGAAGGCTTGATAGAGATGATCAAGGCCGAAAATTATACGATACCCATACTCTTAAAGAGTCCGGGCGGAGATTTACAGGTAATCTCTTCGTTCAGTACGGATTTCAATGACATTATCGAAGGCTCTAAATTGGTCTATTTAGGAAAGACCATTGATGTTGAAAAATCGCTGGATGATGAAGATGATGAAGTGCTCGAGGAAGACCTTGATGCAACGGAAGAACCTAATGAAAATTAGAATGGCCATAAAATGTAGCTTCCGGTAAACTAAGTCCAAATTTTCTTAACAGAGGTGTTGATTTTATTCATTTCCCCGGATTCACTTTTTGACCAACAGTACCCAAGGGTTTTTATCGGGAGCCTTAAGCGTAGTTCCCGTGACCTTACCGAATTGTTTGGGATTTCCTGTTTTTGGGTCGATCCAAGTATAATTTAGGCTTTGCGGAAGGTCTTTGATCGTGATTTCCCCGCCCTCGTTCAAATAGGAAATATAAATTTCGCC
>NZ_JBGTHY010000178.1:0-4413 GCF_041745955.1 Pricia sp. | reverse complement strand
ATCATACCGCCTTTCGTTCTACATTTCACAAATCCGCTTACGACCAATTCCTCATCGTGGGATTTATTCACCCTGTCCCAAGCCATAATCGTTCTGGCCTTTCTGTGGGATAAGATCAACTGCCCACTTTTATCCTCACGGATATCGATAAGCACATCGACTTTATCACCGACCTTCAAATCGGGATTGTAACGGAATTCGTTGAGGGAGATAACACCTTCGGACTTTGCGTTGATGTCGATAATCGCCTCACGCTCGGTCATGTAGGTTACAGTACCTTCAACGACTTCTTCATCTGCAGTATCCACGAAATTCTCGGTAACGAGTTTTTCGAATTCCGCCAATTTGGCGTCATCTACCGGTTCTATGCCCTCTTCGTATTTTTCCCAATCGAAATTCTCCAGAAATTCCTGGGGATCTTGTTTTGGGGCCTCCTCTTTCACTTCCTGTTCCTGTTGAACGTCCTGATCCTGTTGTGCTTCGGTGATTTCTTCCACCTCTGCGGTTGCTTTTTCTTCAGCCATTTGCCGATTTAAAATTTGTATCCTACGATGCTACAAGAGTTGAACAATCGCCGTAGAAGTAGTTTACATTATAGTTTTCAGTATCCCTTTTCCTCTTGCTACCCTGTAAAAAAGGAGTGCAAAAATACGATATTAATCTTGGTTTAGCAACCTTATATATGACAGGATATATCCATCCGAAGAATTTATGGCAAAATTCCGGGAAGTATTCCGTCAAGTAAACCAATTATCGTTATCTTGGGAGCCATTATTTTAATCATTTTAAAGCTAGTATTATGAGTGTTAAAGACAAATATCAGCCTGTACTGAATCTGGGCGAAAAATTGAATATTAAGGATGGGGACGTATCGGAAGAAAACGGCGTCTTAAAAGTAAAAGGTCAAGCCAGCAACCAGTACGAGAAAAACTTGTTGTGGGATAAAATCAAGGAAATCGGTGGCGAAAATCCGTCGGATATCAAGGCTAACATCACCGTTGCCGATGAAACGATATACGCCAAGCACGTTGTTAAAAGTGGCGAATCCTTAAGCAAGATCGCCAAACAATACTATGGGGACCCGATGAAATATAAAAAGATATTCGAGGCGAATTCCGGTATTTTGAAAAATCCTGATGTTATCCATCCTGATCAGGTTTTGATAATTCCGAATCCGTAAAAATTGTACCGATAAAGGAAAAACCGCATTGGACTAAAAATTTTCAGTCCTATGCGGTTTTTTTATATTTTCTCCATATACCGCCGGGCTATACTCTCCAACCTTTCAAACTGTTCTTGTAGCCCCATGTCGCTGTTATCGAATTCAATGGCGTCATCAGCCTTTTTTAGTGGCGAAAATTCACGATGGGTATCGATATGATCCCGTTTTTGAACATTTTCGAGTACCTCTTCGTAGGTTACCTTTTCCCCTTTATCCAAAAGTTCCTTATATCTTCGGGTGGCCCGCGCCTGGAGTGATGCGGTCATGAAAATCTTCAGTTCGGCATCTGGGAAAACGGTGGTGCCGATGTCGCGGCCATCCATGACGATTCCTTTATCCTTTCCCATGGTTTTCTGCATATCCACCAACTTATAACGGACTTGCTCTATTTCAGCAATGCGGCTTACATGTTCGGATACTTCCATTTGGCGGATTTCCTCTTCTACGTTTTCACCGTTCAGGTACATTTCTGAAAATCCCAGGTCCGCATTGGGTGCGAACTTCAACCGTATTTTGGGCAATAGTTGCACCAGGGCCTGTAAACGTTCGGATCCGTCACCGATGAACCCGTTTCTGATGGCAAAAAGCGTCACGGCCCTGTACATCGCCCCGGTATCGACATACGCATAGCCCAAAGCATGGGCCAACTGCTTGGCCAGAGTGCTTTTGCCTGTAGATGAATAGCCGTCTATGGCGATGGTAATCTTTCGCATTACAACTTCTTGGCATTTTTCACTTTCTGCCCCGTAATCGCAATATCCACGACTTCGTGCATGTCAGCGACATAATGGAAATTCAGTCCTTTTAAATAGTCCTTTTTAATTTCTAGGATGTCCTTTTCATTGTCCTTACAAAGGATGATCTCCTTGATCCGTGCGCGTTTGGCCGCCAGGATTTTTTCCTTGATACCGCCGACGGGAAGTACCTTGCCCCGAAGGGTTATCTCACCCGTCATAGCCAGACTTTTCTTGACCTTTTTCTGGGTGAAAAGGGATACGAGGGAGGTCAGCATGGTAATACCCGCACTCGGTCCGTCTTTGGGTGTAGCGCCTTCAGGCACGTGAATGTGTACATTATACTTTTCAAAGACCTCGGAATCGATGCCGAACCGGTCGGCGTTCGATTTGATATATTCCATGGCGATGGTAGCGGATTCCTTCATCACTTTACCAAGGTTTCCGGTAATGTTCAAAGTACCTTTTCCCTTGGATAAAATGGATTCAATAAAAAGGATGTCGCCGCCGACGCTCGTCCATGCCAGTCCCGTAACCACTCCCGCTACGTCGTTGTTTTCGTATTTATCGCGCGCCATTCGTGGGGGACCCAATATGGTTTCAACGTCTTCCTTTGATATTTTTATGTTGTATTCCTCTTCAGTGGCAATATTTTTTGCGGCATAGCGCACCATTTTGGCAATCTGCTTTTCTAAGGCACGTACGCCGGATTCACGGGTGTATCCCTCGACGATTTTCTCCAATTGGGGCATTCCGATCTTGATATCCTTCGAGGTGAGGCCGTGTTCCCCTAATTGCTTTGGCAGCAGGTGTTTTTTGGCGATCATGACCTTCTCTTCGATAGTGTATCCGGTTACCCTGATGATTTCCATTCGGTCGCGCAAAGCGGGCTGAATAGTCGAAAGGTCGTTGGCCGTGGAGATGAACATGACTTTGGAAAGGTCGTAGCCCATCTCCAAAAAGTTGTCGTGGAACTCACTGTTCTGTTCGGGATCCAACACCTCCAACATCGCGGATGACGGATCGCCCTGATGGCTGCTAGCCAGTTTATCGATTTCATCGAGTATGAAAACGGGATTCGAAGTACCCGCTTTTTTTAAGCTCTGTACTATCCTGCCCGGCATGGCACCGATATAGGTTTTACGGTGGCCACGTATTTCGGCTTCATCGCGCAGGCCACCCAACGACATCCGCACATATTCCCTTCCCAAAGCCTCCGCAACGGATTTTCCAAGGGAAGTCTTACCAACGCCAGGAGGGCCATAAAGACACAGAATTGGGGATTTCATATCATTACGAAGCTTCAATACCGCTAAATATTCAATGATTCGGCGTTTAACATCCTCAAGGCCATAATGGTCCCGATCCAAAATTTTCTCCGCGCGTTTTAAGTCGAATTTATCCTTGGAGTATTTATTCCACGGCAAATCGAGGAAAAGATCCAGATAATTTCTTTGGATGGAATACTCCGCGACCTGCGGATTCATCCGTTGTATTTTGGTCAGCTCCTTTTCAAAATGTTTACCGACTTTTTTGGACCATTTTTTCTTCTTGGCCCTCGCCTTCATTTCCAGCACTTCATCATCGTGGGATACCCCGCCCAGCTCTTCTTGAATGGTCTTCATCTGCTGGTGCAGGAAATATTCGCGCTGCTGCTGGTCCATATCGCTGCGCACCTTGCTCTGAATATTGTTTTTGAGCTCCAATTTCTGCAGCTCTACGTTCATATATTTCAAAGTGGCCAAGGCTCGTTCCTGCAAACTATTGATCTCCAGCAGTTCCTGTTTTTCCTTGACCCCAAGATTGAGGTTCGACGAAACAAAATTGATCAAAAAGGAGTTGCTTTGGATGTTCTTTATGGCAAAGGAAGCCTCGCTCGGAATGTTCGGATTGTCACGAATGATCCTGAGCGCCAAATCTTTCATCGATTCGATTATGGCCAAGAACTCCTGTCCGTCTTTTTCCGGCCTTGCCTCGACAGTTTCCCTTACCGTTGCCGTCATATAGGGCTTTTCGGTGAGAATTTCGGCGACTTCGAAACGCTTTTTCCCCTGTAGGATTACGGTGGTATTGCCATCCGGCATTTTCAGCACCCGTAAAATTCGGGCTACCGTGCCAAGGGTATTGATATCCTTGGCATGCGGATTTTCGGTCTGCTCGTCCTTTTGCGATACGACGCCGATGACCTTCGATCCGTTGTTGGCATCCTTTATTAAATTGATGGAAGTATCCCTTCCGGCCGTAATCGGAATTACGACTCCCGGAAACAGGACCGTATTCCGAAGTGGCAATATTGGCAAGGTTTCCGGCAACTTTTCGTTGGCCATTTCCTCCTCGTCCTCGGGTGTCAATAACGGAATCAATTCCGCATCCTCGTCGATGGACTGTAACGACATATTGTCAAAATCTGAAAAATTAGAATCTCCCATAGGTATATTTTCGGTCATTCTGTCATTG
>NZ_JBGTHY010000177.1:0-2727 GCF_041745955.1 Pricia sp. | reverse complement strand
AAACGAGGGCGGCGCCATACATATGGCAAAAGCTTTGGGGATACCTACCTTCTCCATCTATTCCCCTTGGATCAATAAAATGGCGTGGCACACTTTTGAAAAAGATACCAATGTAGCGGTTCACCTAAGCGATTACCGCCCCGAACTGATCCAAGGAAAACCGAAAAAAGAGCTTAAAAAAGAAATTCCGGAATTATACGAACTATTTAAGCCTGAATTTTTTAGCGGTACGCTCAGGAGTTTTTTAGATGACCATGTCTTGACGAACGAGTAATATCTGGTATTCTTGCATCAAGATTTTCCATCCCTTTTTTAGCATGTACTCGACCACCAATTTGCCCTTCCCGCCATTGGGCAAATCGCAGTCGTCGATAAGTACGATCGATTTTTCGTGCAATTGGTGTTCGATAGCCTTGAATTCCTTCAAATGGTGGGTCTGACTTTTCAGCTGAACTTCAACGTCGTTGCTGTAATCATAGCTATCCAGATATAAAAAATCGACCTTTTCGGCAAAGGACTCCAAAAATTGGATGGAATCGGACAGGTGTATCTTGACAGATTCGACCAGCCCTTGTGCCACGACCTCCTTCTGGGAAGCCTCAACGGATCGTTCGCTGATGTCCACCGAATGTACAAAAGCTTGGTTCAATTGTGCCCATTTTCCAAAAACGATAGTAGCCGCCCCGTTGCTTTTGGCACCGTGAAGTCCCTCACGGGAAGTGCCCGTCTCTATAATCGTACGGGCGTTGGTTTTGTCCAGAAGATCCAGACAACGCCGAAACGTATCCCTCCGTTTCCTGAAATCATACCGGAAGGGCATAAAGGGATAGAGCGATTTGTGTTTGACGAATTTACCTATAAAAAAACCGGCAACCCCTAAAAGTAAAACGGGCCATACATAATCCATTCCGTAATATTAAATCATAAAAAAGTATTGGGCAACCTCAGGGCAAATTTAAGGGCGTAAAAATCATGTCACATACTTCAATTTTCAAACCCGCCTACCGAAAGGCATGACCCAAGTCTCTTGTCTCCCGTCTCCTAAATAATCTGGTTCCTGAAATAAAACTTGATATCCTTGCGCAAAAAGTCCCAACGTTGTGTAATGGAAAATTTCGGGGGATTTTCAAGTGTCTTTAACACTTGGTGCCCTTGAAGGCGAATCCAGCTTCGGGAGGTTTTTTGGGCCACGGCGTCTGCGATGGACCCGAAGTCTATCACTTTGCAGCGCACTCCGCTATTCCATAGCCGAATGGAAATAACGTTGGAAGTGCTGCCCGCGGAAGGTATGACCAAATCTACCTTATCTACGTTGCGCTCCACTTCCGACCACCAGTCCAGTATGGATTCGTAGGCGTTTCTTTCCGGAATTTTCACATAATAGTCAATGGCACCGTACAATTTTTCCGCTGTTTCCTTGTCCGTCGAACCGATGAACATCTTCTTTTCCTTTCGGATAAAGTCGTCCAAAAAACTTTTGAGAAGCTTGGGTCTAAAGACCGCTAGGCACTGAAAAATACAGGGGTTTTCGAATACCAGATCCTGGGGGAAATTCCGTTGCTCTATCACATCGATCATTTCCTGTTGCCATGAAAATCGCCGATAGATGCCTTTGGCGTGGAATTCATCGTACGGGTAATTGATGGGACAGGCAATCAGATACTCCTCCTCCTGAATACGAAAGGACGCCTCCAGCTCCTTTTCCAAATTTTTGTTGAACACATAGTTGCGATGGTCCTGTTGCATCAGGGTCACAAATTCCCCATCCCCGAAACGCACGAAAAAAAGACGTTCATGATTTTTTAGTTTATCGACCAGAAAATGAAAGGAATCCATGATGTTCTTGGTTCGGATTGTATCCAAGGCTGTATCCCTTGATGGGGCAAAAAGTGTATGGAAGTAATATTTTAAGGTCTTCATTTTTCGGTTTGCATTACTACTCCCGCCACTTAGAAATTCGGATTTTTAATAGCACGAGTATAGCGCAAAGTTGCCATAAAATCAGCAATTACCCGCAACCTTTTTTGGCTTTGCCTTGGATTACAGCGCAAAGTCGAAAAAAGAGTAAAAAAAACGCAACCTTTTGTTAATCTTGACATCTTTTTATCAAAGAAGTAGGGTCAATACCGTTTCGACTGTTTAATAAACGACCACCCGATTTATACGATTTTTTTTATCCAAATACAATTTTAGGACTTTTTTGCTGTTATAATTTATCCCGAGCAATCGGGAGGAATACCAAAGTGTTTTGAAAATAGGTCAACATCAGAAAATATCGGCAGTTATCATTACCTATAATGAAATGGGGTATATTGAACGCTGTATCGCTTCCGTCGCTTTTGCGGACGAGATTATTGTTGTCGATTCTTACAGTTCCGATGGAACCTACGAGTATCTATGCGCACATCCTAAAGTAAAGGTCATTCAACATCCTTTTCAGGATTTTACCAAACAGAAAACTTTTGCCATGAAACAGGCGTCCAACGATTGGGTGCTTTTTTTGGATGCGGACGAAGTCGTTCCAGCAGGCTTGCGAAAGGAAATTATCAACGTTACGAACCTACCGTCACCCCATGTTGCCTATTGGTTCTACCGAAAATTCATGTTCAAAAACGCCCATTTGCGCTTCAGCGGATGGCAAACGGATAAAAATTATCGGCTATTCAGAAAGAGCAAAGTAGCGTTCTGCCAAGAGCGAAGGGTACACGAACGTTTGGAAGTACAGGG
>NZ_JBGTHY010000176.1:0-1743 GCF_041745955.1 Pricia sp. | reverse complement strand
GATCGGCCATGCGGGTACCTTAGATCCCTTGGCAACGGGACTTCTACTTGTGTGTACAGGAAAGTTCACCAAAAGAATCAACGAGCTTCAAGGGCAGATAAAGGAGTATACCGGTACGATTACCTTGGGCGCCACCACCCCCTCCTATGATCTGGAAACGGAAATCGACAACACTTTTTCCATGGATGGAATTTCAGAGGAAATGATTCGGGACGCAGCTTCCCAATTGACCGGGGAAATCGAACAATATCCCCCAATTTTTTCCGCCCTAAAAAAGGATGGCAAAAGGTTGTATGAATACGCCCGCGAGGGAAAGGAAATTCAAATAAAAAAACGATCGGTGACCGTTTCGGAGTTCGAAATCGTTAAGTTACAGTTGCCGGATGTCCATTTTAGGATTATTTGCAGTAAAGGCACTTATATCCGTAGTTTGGCACATGATTTGGGGCTTTTACTGAACAACGGGGGACACTTATCGAAACTGCGAAGAACCAAAATAGGCGATTACTCCGTAGATACTGCCATTGATCCGGTTGTTTTTGCGGATGACCTCCTCGGAAACTAAATGGTCCGAATACTGCAGGCCGGCAATAATTGCTATATGGACCGCCGAGAACCAAAGCGTTTGGCGCAATGCGATAGACAGAGGGCCAAAAGTGAAGTTATTGCAATTTTCGCACGTAGCGATGTCATATTTTATCACTAAATTTAAAGAACACTCATAAAAAAAAGTCCCTTGCGTTCACTTCAACGAATAATTAAAATATATCTGATCGATTTCGGTTATATGGTGATGAACCTTAACCGGAAGCAGTTATCGCTCTTGATTACCCTTTTTTCGATGGCCATTGTGATCTTGTGCTTGTACAACATCCAGTTGGGCAAAGAGGATAAGGTGGACGAATATGTTGTGGAGATGCTGTTACAGGATGATATCGAAGAACTTGAGAAGCAAAAGGAAGAACTGGAAGAGGAGCAAAAAATGGATCCCGTAAAAAGCCATTTGGCCTACAATGAGGCTATGAAGCCCAGTCAAGGCAAGCCGGAAGCTTTCAAGACCCTTGAGGAGCTGATGGAAGAAAGGGAAGCTGCCGCTGACAAGAACGAAGACCCCACCGACCTATCTGATGGCGAATATGCCGAAAGGGTTAAGGAACTCAAGAAAAAGCGCCAAGAAGCCAAACAGTTACTGGGCGAAAAAGAAGCGAAAAAACAGGAGTTTACCAATAATCTCGCCAAGCGCCGCACCTCGGTATCCTATTCATTGATCGACCGCAGCAACTACCGTTTACCACCACCTATCTACACCTGTATCGAAGGCGGCAAAGTGGTAGTCAACATTGAGGTAGATGACACGGGAAAAGTTATCGATGCGGATTTCAATTCCAGAAGTTCGGACACCTCAAACGGTTGTTTGGTCGAAAATGCCGTTGCGTATGCCTTGAAGGCAAAATTCAGTTCGCACCAAAGATCTACGCAGCGAGGTACTATCACCTACATTTTTCAAGGGAAGGCGCGCTAGACACCATAGCTTTCAATAATTCTCAAAACTTACAAATTGTCGGGGTTGACCGCCAAACTGTTGAACAACTTGGCCTTTATGGTGAAGAATTTGTTCTGTACCTCGTTTTGTTTCAGCTCTGCATCGATGAGCTTGCTTTCTCGGGAATTGATCAAGAAAAGTGAGCTCTCCCCAAAGCTGAACTTACGTTCTTCGGCCGCGAGCAACGTGCTGTAATTGTT
>NZ_JBGTHY010000175.1:0-2303 GCF_041745955.1 Pricia sp. | reverse complement strand
GGGCATCGCCCTAGTGGGATTGGGATACTACAGTACCGACCTGCTGGCTCCCGCTTTGCAACTCACCCAGCATTGCGAACTAAAGGGCATTGTTACCGGAAGTCCGGATAAGATTCCCGTTTGGAAGGAAAAATACGGTATCCCCGATAAGAACATCTACGATTATAAGGGGATGGACAAAATTGCCGATAATCCCGATATCGATGTTATCTACATTGTACTACCCCCTTCGATGCATGCCGAATATACCATTCGGGCAGCCAGCACCGGAAAACACGTATGGTGCGAAAAGCCTATGGCACCGACCGTAGCGGAATGCGAATCGATGATCAAGGCCTGCAACGCCAATAGGGTAAAACTCTCCATCGGCTACCGCTGCCAGCATGATCCCAATATTCAGGCCTATATGAAGGCGGCCAAAGAAAAAACTTTCGGGGCGGTCAAAATGGTATCCTCGAGCGCCGGGTATTTCGATGGTCGCACCGATCATTGGAAACAAAAGAAGGCCATGGGTGGCGGTGTAATGGGCGATATGGGCGTCTATGCCATTCAGGGCGCACGCTTGGCAACGGGCGAGGAACCTATATCTGTCATGGCCCGGATGTTTACTACTCGACCTGATATCTACCACGAAGTCGAGGAAACCGCAATGTACCAACTTGAATTCCCCAGTGGTGCCCGCGCAGCTTGCCAGAGTAGCTTCGGCATCCAAATGAACTATCTGAACATTAACTACGAAAAAGGATGGATAAAAATGTCCCCGCATTCCTCTTATAGCGGTAACAAAGGTGTACGGTCCGACGATAAAATTATTAATTTTCCCCTCGAAAACCAACAGGCCAAGCAGATGGACGATGATGCGCTTTCAATTCTCAATAATACCGATATGTTGGTACCCGGCGAGGAAGGTTTACGCGATATTAGGGTGGTCGAGGCGGTATATCGGGCGGCGGAAAAGGATTGTTCGGTGAAGTTGTGAAAGCAATTCCCGCCCACTTTAACGAAACAATGGTTGCTTTATCGAATGATTATATCAAGATAGACCTAAGTGGCGTTATAAGGCAAACAAATCTTATATTATGAAAAACATCATCCTACAAGTATTTCAAAGAATCGAAGAAGAGCGAACGCTTTTTATCAGAATTATGAAAGATATCGAGCGATAGCAAAATATCTTTTCATCCGAACTAACCCATAGACATAAAAGGCTATGGGTTTTTTTATGGGATACTATTTCGAAAATTTAGAGAACAACCCCCAAATCCTAAAAAATAAAACCCAAAAATTATGGGGTTTTTATTGGTTGTGTTTCTATTCTTCCATATATTTTTGTGATACAACCTCCAAAATAGTAGGACATGAAAAGACGGGATATACTTATCAACATCTACATTGCCATAAACATCATCTTCATTGTTTGTATGTCCTATTATCTTTTGACGAATATTCCATTTTAACGGGTTACTACTGTTTGTAGCAGGTTTTTAATTTGGACTTAACCCAACCACCCATCACGATCCAAACTCCTGTATTGAATGGCTTCGGCGATATGATCGCCCTTCACTTCTTTCGACTGTTCCAAATCGGCAATGGTGCGTGAAACTTTTAAGATACGGTCATAGGCCCTTGCGGAAAGATTGAGCTTATCCATAGCGTTTTTTAGGAGTTCCTTGGATGGATCATCGAGCCTGCAAAAGTTGCGGATCTGCTTCGTACCCATCTGGGCATTGTAGTGTACCTTATCGAATTCCTCAAAGCGTTGGGTCTGGATTTTCCTTGCCGAAGTTACCCGTTTGCGGATGTCGACACTGCTTTCGCCTTTGCGGTCTTCGGATAGTTTTTCGAAAGGAACTGGCGTTACCTCGATGTGGATGTCGATACGATCCAATAAGGGTCCGGATATTTTTCCCAAATAGCGCTGCATCTCCGCCGGGGAAGAAGTTGTTGGGGCGTCAGGGTCGTTGAAATAGCCACTGGGACTGGGGTTCATACTGGCCACTAGCATAAAGCTGCTGGGATAGGTCACCGTAAACCGAGCCCGTGAAATGGTGACTTCGCGATCTTCCAAGGGCTGGCGCATCACCTCAAGCACTCCACGTTTGAATTCCGGTAGCTCGTCTAAAAACAGCACCCCGTTGTGCGATAACGAAATTTCCCCGGGTTGAGGATAGGCTCCGCCACCAACTAAAGCCACATCGCTAATGGTGTGGTGGGGGGAGCGGAATGGCCGCTGGCCCATCAATCCCATATTCTTCGTCTTGCCTACAACGCTGTGGATTTTAGTTGTTTCAAGTGCCTCATGC
>NZ_JBGTHY010000174.1:0-5003 GCF_041745955.1 Pricia sp. | reverse complement strand
CATTTTTAGGGCGGCTTCCATCATGCTGTGCATAAAGTAAAAAACGTAGGCCGGCCCGCTTCCGGAAATTCCGGTAGAGGCGTCAATATAGTTTTCCGACTTTACGCGAATGGATTTCCCGGTGGTATCCAACAGGTTTTCCACCGTAAGTAATTCGATACGGCTAATTTCATCCGAGGTCATAAACGATGTAATGCCTTTACCGACCTGTGCCGGTAAATTGGGCATTGCCCGAACCACTTTGTCGATGCCCAAGGCTTCCTTCATGGCCTTTATGGTGATACCTGCCATAATCGAAATTATGATTTGCCCCGGATTGAGCAGCGGTTTCATCTTGGCAAAAAGATCCGCACTATGATAGGGTTTTACGGCTATAAAAACCAGATCGGCCTGTGGTAGGCAATCCTCCATATCCTTAAACACATCAAAATGGGAAATTTTTTGAAGGGATAGGATTTTTTCAGGGGAATTGTCCAAAATCATTACGTTCCTTTTCTTGAGCAGTTTCGATCTTGACATGGCCTCGGCGTATGTCAACCCCATATTGCCCGCGCCTATAACTAATACTTTCATTCTAAGTTTTTTAGGTTTCGTTATTTATTTCGCACCTAATGGTACAATAACCATACGAAAGTCCGGAAAATGGGATAAAGTTTGCTGTTTTCTTCGTTGAAATGGATGATTTTTTAAACCAATGCGCTCTTAGCTACTATTAGGAAGTGGTTAAGCGGGGATACGCTTTTTTTGTAGGTGGATATTGACATTTTAAAGGATTGCCCTGTTTATGGCAACACCCTGAAATAGTGTCGATTTAGGACTGTAATACTGTCAGTATCCTTTCTGATTTGACTAGACGGATGATTTGAAACGTTTCATCCGTAAAAAACCAATGATAAAGCATAAGTACATTGCGGCGATTAGTATTTTATGAACCAGATTGAAGGTATGTGCGTATAATTCGTTAAAATTTATTCCCACTATAATCAAAAAGGGATAAAAAGGATAGAAAATTAGCAGGCCTAGGCTTATCCATAATAATACGTTATTATATCTTAAAACTTTTTCTTTGTTTTTAACACTTTCCAGCAAATAAAACACGATGCAGTTAGTGAGAATTAATGACCCTGTAAAAATTGCATATAGCTGCGGCAACAATTTAAAATCCTGTAAAAAAAGATTTACTAAACAGATAATTAAAAAAATAAAAGCGCCGTATTTAATAAAATTCTTATATCTAATACTTTTCACGGCTTGATGGTATAAATGAAAAAAGTACAAGTAGAAAATGATATCGAAGATGTTGTAGATTATCGCATTGTTTATTTCGTAAAGATGTGTTTCTTTTTCGTATATTATCTGAAAATCCTCGTATTTTAAAATATACCATCCTAAAATTTCGGTCATCAAAGTGTAAGCGATAAGAACGGGGAAATATTTTAGTATGGAATCATAATATTTGGGATATTTCAATACGGAAAGCACCAATGTTAGCGCATATAGTACGTTAAAAGAGTACTGTGATAAAAATTCTAGGGTTCTCACTTTTTAAAGAAAGTAAACTAAGCGTATGCTTTAATATAGTGTGTAATACAATTCTTTGTCCCTACGCCTTTTCTACGGGTTTGTTTTAACGAATAACTTTTTTGACCTTAACAATTTAGAGGAATTCTAAATTTCAGTGTAGGTGCTAAATTTTTATTACTGGGTGTTGGGAGGTGAGCCATTGCCTCTATTATAGGTAGTACTATTTGCTGCAAAAAATGGACTTGGGCTATTGACAGGTGGCGAAAACAAACTGGGGATTATGCTAGCTTTACTTTTGGATCCGTTTAGACTTTCAAAAGTATTCGTTCCCTTCTTTATCTCCAAAAAATCATCTGTTAGCGTAATTGCCCTTCTTTTGCCATCATTTTCGTCAGCCGTAAAAAAAATAAATTCCTGATCATTTCTTTTTATAGTCGGCGACAACATAACGGAATTTTGTCTTGGATGTACGACTTTAATTCCTTTGGAATACTCTTCCTTCTCGGGGTTATTTGAAAAATAGACCCTTAAGGATTCAATTTTTTCGCCAGAAAGTTCGGCTTCTCGCTCAATATATGCCATGTATTTTTTAATACTATCGTATTTAAAATGTATAAACCTTGCAGCTTCGAATTGCTGTGGCTTCTGTTTTGCGGTATCTGATTTTGCCTCGTTTTGTTCCATAGATCGGCGCATTTCGTAGTCTTTTCCCTGACGATCAATGGAGTCCTCATATTTCTGTATCAAGGGTATTCTTCGATTCTCATACCGAACGTAAGCGTTTCTGGCCTCCCTTGGAGTGATGATTCCATCAGGTTTAGAAATTTTACCGGTATCTTGGTCGCCCGACTCGGGTTGGCCCCGTTCCGAACAACTTGAAAGAAGTAAGGTTAGAAACAAAAGGATAATAAAAGGGTGCTTGGCAATTTTTGCATTTCTCATAACATAAGGTTTTACGGTTAAATTTTAACATGAATAGACTGCCTGCATGGGATGGGCAGGTTCGGGGGAAGTGAAAAATCCGGGGGAAGAATTGATTTTTGCAGCATAAAGATATTTTAAAATACCGATACTTCCTCATAAATTGTAAAGAATTCAATTACAAATTAAGGAGAAACACTGTTTTCGGATTTAGAAACAACATACGCTAATCGGGTAACAGCTAAATTAGAATCGGGCAATAGTACGATAATACCTTAGTGAAAAACCGTTAAAATTAGTTTTCGCTATCGGCCACAAAAAAATCCCAAACGCCTAACCTATAGGTTTGGGATTTGGGATTTGGCCCCTCGACTGCGTTCGGGGTGACACTTGTAGAGTTAACCGCGCCAGCGGGTTCTATTGGTTCATCGTCAACAAGAACTCCTCGTTATTCTTGGTCTGTTTGATGCGTTGTTCTATGAATTCCATCGCTTCTACCGGGTTCATGTCCGCCAAGTATTTGCGGAGGATCCACATGCGTTGAATGGTATTATCGTCCAGCAACAGGTCTTCCCTTCTTGTGCTTGAAGAGGTCAGGTCGATAGCAGGATAAATTCTACGGTTCGAAATCTTACGGTCGAGTTGCAGTTCCATATTACCGGTTCCCTTGAATTCCTCAAAGATGACCTCGTCCATTTTAGATCCGGTATCGGTCAGTGCCGTGGCAATAATCGTAAGTGAACCACCGCCCTCGATATTACGGGCTGCACCGAAGAAACGTTTGGGTTTGTGAAGCGCATTGGCATCCACACCGCCACTCAATACCTTTCCGGAAGCGGGCTGTACCGTGTTATAGGCTCTCGCCAAACGGGTGATGGAATCCAAAAGGATAACCACATCATGGCCGCATTCGACCAGACGCTTCGCTTTTTCGAGTACAATGTTGGCAACGCGTACGTGTTCGGCAGGTTCTTTATCGAAGGTAGAGGCGACGACTTCACCACGCACGTTCCGTTGCATATCGGTAACCTCTTCCGGGCGTTCATCGATTAATAGAACAATCTGGAATACCTCGGGATGGTTGGCGGCAATTGCATTGGCGATGGCCTTCAACAGCATGGTCTTTCCCGTTTTGGGCTGGGAGACAATCATGCCCCTTTGGCCCTTCCCGATAGGGGAGAACAGATCCATAATCCGTGTTGAAATATTGCTTTGGCGATCCGCAATATTGAATTTTTCTTGTGGGAACAACGGCGTCAAATGCTCAAAGGAAACGCGATCACGCACAATTTGTGGATCGATTCCATTGATTTTGTTGACCTTGATCAGTGGAAAATATTTCTCGCCTTCTTTCGGTGGACGGACATTGCCCAATACCGTATCCCCGGTTTTCAAGCCGAACAAACGGATCTGCGATTGCGATACGTAAATATCATCTGGCGAGGAGAGGTAGTTGTAATCCGACGAACGCAAAAAGCCATAGCCGTCTTGCATAATATCGAGTACCCCTTCGCTTTCGATAATACTGTCGAATTCGAATTCCGGCGCCTTGTAGCGGTTCTTCAGGTCTTTATCGAAGTTGCTTTTGTCGTAACTGCTCTTCTGATGCCGCGGATTTTTATTGGGGGTGTTCTGGTTCTTATGGTTCGAGCTGTCTTTTTGGTCTTTTTTGGATGACGGGGACTTCGCGTTCTGGGGACGCGGTCTCGGCTTTTTGGTTTCTGTTGAACCGGTGTCCGTATTCTTGGAATCTCCTGCGTCCTTGGAATCATTCGACGAAGTACTGGACGGACTTTTATCAGTCTTTTCCTTAGTTGCTTTTTCCCTTGGGGCCCTTGGTTTCGGCTTCGACTTCGGCTGATCTTCTTTCTCCGGGGTACCTGCAGAAGCCACCTCCGAGGTGATTTTTGGATTCGACGCCTGTAGGTCTAGAATTTGGTAGACCAGATCCAATTTTTTCTGGGTCCTGTATTTGGGAACATTAAGGCTTTTAGCTATTTCCTGAAGCTCAGGCAGCTTTTTTGCTTTTAAATCTGAAATTTCAAACATTAAGTATGATATAAATTATGTGTCTAAATAAGAATAACAAGAAGTGTATTTTCGATTGGATGTTACTCGGGAAAGTATTCCGTTGAGGTAAGTAATGTAACCTATAACGTGACAATATTACAAATTATTTTCAATACTGCGACGTTTTTTTTTAAAAAGCCTGTATTTTTGCCCTTCGTAACCCAATTCGTGCCATGATCCAAAGAATTCAGACCGTCTATTTATTTTTTGTGATGCTTATTTCGGGAATAGTGCCGTTTTGGGTCAACCTATGGTCCGATGCCGATGGAAACGCTATCTTTGCAAAGCAGGATATCTTGATTTCCGGAGCATTCTATGTATCCGCAATTTTGGCCTTGATCGCCATTGTGATTTACAAGAAAAGAAAAAATCAGTTTGTGCTGAACAGGCTGAACCTCATATTGAATCTTTTTTTATTGGGATTTTTCGTTTACCGATCGCTAAATCTATCTGGAGAGACCTCGGTCTCGGAGAAGGGTATTGGGATG
>NZ_JBGTHY010000173.1:0-3870 GCF_041745955.1 Pricia sp. | reverse complement strand
GATTCGCGACTACGATCAGTATGTAGGTAAGACTATGGAATTCAAGGTGGTGAAAATCAACCATGAGTTCAAAAACGTAGTAGTATCGCACAAAGCATTGATCGAGGCCGATATCGAAGAACAGAAAAAGGAAATCATCAGCCAGTTGGAAAAAGGACAGGTGTTGGAAGGTGTCGTGAAAAACATTACTTCTTACGGTGTGTTCGTAGACCTTGGCGGTGTAGATGGCTTGGTGCATATCACGGATCTTTCGTGGAGCAGGATCAATCATCCGAACGAGGTGGTCGACCTGGATCAGAAAATCAATGTGGTTATCCTTGATTTTGACGAGAACAAGTCCCGTATCCAATTAGGTATGAAGCAATTGGAGAAACATCCGTGGGATGCCTTGAGCGATGAGATCAAAATTGGCGATAAAGTCAAGGGTAAAGTAGTGGTTATTGCCGACTATGGTGCTTTTGTAGAGGTAGTTGAAGGTGTTGAAGGACTGATTCACGTCTCCGAAATGTCTTGGTCAACGCACTTGCGTTCCGCTCAGGATTTCGTGAACGTTGGTGACGAGGTCGATGCGGTTGTATTGACCTTGGACCGTGAGGACCGAAAAATGTCCTTGGGTATCAAACAATTGACACCAGATCCATGGACCGATATTACGTCTAAGTATCCTGTTGGTTCTAAACATAAAGGTATCGTTCGCAACTTCACCAATTTCGGGGTTTTTGTAGAAATGGAAGAAGGTATCGACGGATTGATCTATATCTCCGACCTATCTTGGACCAAGAAAATCAAGCATCCATCGGAATTCGTCAACGTTGGTGATACCATCGAAGTGGAAGTCCTTGAACTGGATGTCGAAGGCCGTAAATTGAGCATCGGACACAAACAAGTTACAGTTAACCCATGGGATAAATACGAAAAAGAGTTTGCCCTAGGTACTATTCATAAAGCCACCATCGGCGACATGGTAGATAAAGGCGCTACCATCGACTTCAACGAAGACATTACGGCCTTCGTGCCGCAACGTCATTTGGAGAAGGAAGATGGAAAAAAGCTTGGCAAGGGCGAAGAAGCCGAATTCAAGATCATTGAATTCAATAAGGATTTCAAACGTGTCGTAGCCAGTCATACCGCTATTTTCCGTGAAGAGGAGATACGCAATATCAAGCAGGCGCAGAAGAAAGCCGCTGCCTCTGCCGACGAGGCCAAGCCTACATTAGGCGACGCAAACGAGGCCTTACAGGCATTGAAGGATAAAATGGAAGGTAACGAGTAGTAATTAGCCTTTTATTTTGAGTATTGAAAAACTCCGTTCGCATGATTTTGTGGACGGGGTTTTTTATTTGATAACTTAAAAAACAAAACTTGCATCGGGAAATTGGCTCCTACGGTCTATAAACGCAAATGACCCCACCGTTCTTTTTTTGCGGAAAGGCAGCAAACGGCCACCCATAAAATTTTCGATGTCTGCGGCACGCTCCGGGATGATGGTATCAGGATTTGACATAGTCTCAAAATTTATAGTTCGTCCAAAGCCGGTACCTTGAGTTTTTCTAGGTCCCAGTCGGCTAACTTGGCTCCGGCGCGGTAGGCCGATTCCATAAAGTCCAAAAGTTCCTTTCTAGGGTTTTGCGCCTTTGTCAGATCGTTATAGCGTAGAATGGCCATGGGGCTACCGTTACTGTCGATCCATTCCGCCGCTGAAGGTTCTAAAACTTCCTTATCTATTCCTTCCGGCGAAGGGTAGGTATAGGAATAGAAGGCGGGTTCTTGCATCTTTTCATCACCCGCCCAAAATCCGAAACTGATACATTCGTGGGTATAGGCATCCTTATCCGAAATTCTTGCACCGTCGCCCATGGGCGGTGCTTCCTTACCGGAAAACCGGGTTACGGCCAAGTCCATCGAGTGCCAGTACAGATGTACGGGGCAGGTCTTTCCATAGAAACGCCCGCTGAATTCCTTAAAAACATCGTCAACCCAGAGCAGGGTTCGCCAAAGGTCCGTTGTATATTCCCTATCGTAGTGGTGGTATTCCGTTATTTCCGCAAAGCGTTTATTGATGCCCAGGTCATAGGGCCTATCGAGAATGCTAACCTGAACATGCAACTTTTGAAGAATTCCCATTAATTGGGAATAGAATGAGGCGACCGTCAATTTTGGGGACAGCGAAAAGTTTTCTATTTCCCCGTCGCTGGTGGTTACCTCCAACCGATGATTTAGAACATCAAGGGTAATCGAAAAAGTGGCCGTCCCCGAGCGATAGGAAATAGGCCCCGTACTCAGTCCCCTGGTATCGACATATTCGGTGACGTACCACCAATGGTTTTTTCGGTATGACATTTTTAGACGAATCTTCCCTATAATCTGTAAGAACAGGTGCAGGGTCAGTTTGCTTTTTTCGTTTCGCTTGTAATGAAGGGGCGGTAATTTAAGTGTATTTTCCATGGTTTTATCTTTTCCATTAAATTAATGATTTTTCTTCATAGGGATAGTTTCGGACAATAGCGGTTTTGGCCATTGTTACCCTATTTCTCTGCTTTTTATATTTAACTTGAATTCAATAGTTCTATACGATACATCTTTGTTGTGGAAGTTTTGGCAATTAATTTGCTCAAATTTAAATCATGAAAAAAGGCTGTACATTGATGTATGGTAAGAAAAAAAATGGAACTGCCCCGGAGACTATTTTGGGCCAAAGTTTTTATCCGCCAACCCTCTTCTGACCCTGCTCAGGCTTTCCGGGGTAATACCAAGATAGGAAGCTACCATCCATTGGGGAGCACGTAGCATTACATCGGGGTATAGTTCGATAAAATCCAAATACCGGCTTTCTGCGGATGCCCCCAGCATCCGGTCTGTCGATTTCCACGATCTTGAAATCGCCTTCGGCCTTTATTGCTTGTACTGTTTTCATTTTCCCGATGCAGTATCTTTTGAGACCCCATGATATAAGGTCTCAAAGGGTGGAGGTGTAACAAAGGTGTAAAAATTTGTGAACGTTTTCCCGAGGAAATGGTGAAAATATTACCGGGAAGTAATGTAACATTTCAAAGGTATTAAATCTTTCCGATTTTGACCTTGAACGACCCTTTTCTAAAAAATAGGGAAACCTCGTCAAGATCATTTTTTTCCTGTCCTGGTTTCTTCTTCACTTCTAAAACCAAATTTTTGATATTACGAAAAAATTTGAGATTAAACCCCTAAAACAATCGAGGCTTCACTATTAAGTTTCAAACTAATATCTCGAGCGACTTTTAAGGGGGGCTCACTTTTGCCTGTTAAGTATTCGCTTATTCTTGAGGAACTGATACTCAATAATTCGGACAATTGCTTTTGGTTCAAACCAAGTTCGAACATACGCAATTTAATGACCTCGACCAGCGAAGGCTTTTTAACCGGAAAAGTTCTTTCTTCATATTCTGCAACAACGTCGGACAAGACATTTAGCTCGACATAACCTTTGGTATCTGTGTTTTCGATGTTTTCAGGGCTTTGTAAAAGCGCTTCGATTCGGTCAACTATGGAGTTATATTCGTTCTCAGTCTTTATCATGTCAAATATTTTTAATATCCTTAATCCTATCATATTCGGAATGCGTGCCTATAAACCGTAAGTAAACTTTTTTGGCGTTTAAGGAAATAATTGCCCGCCGTTTCCAGAACGGGAACGCTCTAAATAGGCCGGTATGTTTTTGGACTCACAAAGCAGGATAAAAGCTTTGCATTCCTGTTGCCAGTTTTCCTTATCAAAATCCGCAGCTATAAACCAAGATGTATTGTCTTGGAGCATAGGATAAATGCCTATTTGTTGTTCGCCCTTTAAATGTTTGAGAACCTGACTGTCTTTTAAGGGTAAATAAGATTTTTCGGT
>NZ_JBGTHY010000172.1:0-3375 GCF_041745955.1 Pricia sp. | reverse complement strand
TGAAAAAACGGAAAACATCCTATTCTTTGACGAGGCCGATGCGCTTTTCGGAAAACGCACCAATGTACGGGACGCCCATGACAAATATGCCAATCAGGAGGTGTCCTACCTATTGCAGCGTATCGAGAGTTACAAGGGGCTCGTAATATTGGCTTCCAACATGAAAAGCAACATAGACGAGGCCTTTGTAAGGCGGTTTCAATCCATTATCAGCTTTCCACTTCCCAAGGCGTCGGAACGCTTGTTGATCTGGAAAAATGCATTCCCATCCAAAGTAAGGATGGGTAAAGACCTCGACCTGGGCCAAGTGGCCCGTAAATATGAGCTCTCCGGTGCAGAAATAATGAATATCGTGCAATATGCCTGCCTTTGTGCCTTGGGCGACCGGAAAAAAACCATTACTCCGCAATATATTGCAGATGGTATTCAACGGGAATTTCAAAAAGGCGGAAGAATTATGCGGTAGAAGCCACCAAAATCCAGCAATCTTTGCGGTTCACAATGCCATCAGCCGAGATGCATTTTTTATCAGTTGGGCGGTGTTCCTTACATGGAATTTTTCGATGAGGTTTTTTCGGTGCGATATGGCCGTATGGTTGCTGATGTACAACATGTCGGCAATCTGTTTCGACGAATATCCTTCGCCGATCAGTGTCAAAACCTCTTTTTCCCTGGGGGAAATACTGTCGATTTGACCTGAACCGTCACCCAGATCAAAGCCGTTGGTCGGTTTCAGGACACGTTCGATTCGTTCTTTCCCCGAAATATCGAAGAGATAGTTTATCGCCATGGTGCAGTCCTCTAGGTGATAAAGCACCATTTCATGCCGAATAAAGATCAGATGATCATTACCGTCGTAGATATGGTAATTAAAGGCCATTGGCTTCCTGACGATACCTTCGCAAAGAAAATGCCGCACCCTGTCTTTCACCATAAGGGATTCGTCGCAGGCTACGTTCGAAAACCAAAAATCCCAGCCTCGCTCAAAAAGCGGATCCGATTTGGGGCCGATAATTTTTTTAAAGGCATGGTTGAAATATAGAAATCGTTTTTCTTCCAATTGGTAGACCGCAAGAATGAGCCCCTTGGTCCCCTCTTCCCGGCCCAGGATTTCAAGAATCTTGGAGAGGAAAATAGGCGTGCCAAAAGCGGACATCCCTTTCGATGGGGCGAAATCGTTTTTTTTCATTGGGGCAGTGGGTTGTGACCACTAAAGATAATGCCGCTTACATGGTTTATAATTGAATTTTGTATGGTTTGTAGGATATGTTGTATGGGTGGTGCGGTTTTGGGTATAGCTTATTTTGTTTAATAGCTTCCATAAAATTGGTTTATAATTTAGGATTCTACGTTGCCGATATTCCGTAGTAAACGGTAATTTTTATATACTCAAAAATAACAATATCATGGCAATCTTTAAATTGGTATATATTACCCTCCAGTTGACCGCACCTACCAATTCCCCCCCCCAATTTTTTTTAAGACGTTTATTTCTAGACAAATCCTTAGGTAGTTGATTTAATTCAATGTTAAATTGAAACAATGCTTTAACAACATCGGGTTTAAGGCTTAATTTTATGGGCCACAACCAACGATTCAACGACAAATGAAAGTAAAATACCTTGTTTACCTCGTATTGCTTATCGGGATAGTCACTCTTGTGGGCTATCGGATCATGGCGAACAGGGAGGTTGGTGAACCAGAAAATAGGCCGGGCGGAAGCAATACCACCACCGTATCCGGTATGGTACTCCGTCCACAGGTGTTTAAGGACAACATTTCATTATCTGGCACCCTAGAGGCCAATGAGCAGATAGAACTGCGGAGCGAGGTTTCCGGTGTTGTTGAAAGCATAAATTTCGAAGAGGGAAGTAAGGTAAAACAGGGCCAGGTTTTGTTCAGGGTCAATGATATTGAACTTCAGGCCCAACTTTCCAAGGTTAGGACGGCCCAAAAATTGGCCGCTGAAAACGAAAGACGGGCAAAATTATTATTGGAGAAGCAGGCCATAAGTCAAGAAGAGTACGACATCGCGAGTGCCGATTTTCAGTCTGCAGGTGCCGAATCGGAATTGATCAGCGCCCAACTTTCCAAGACAACGGTCCGTGCCCCTTTTGCCGGGACTATCGGTTTGCGTTCCATTTCAAAGGGAACCTATGTTACACCTACTACAACAGTTGCGAAGTTGGTAAATACGAGTCAGCTAAAGATTACATTTTCCATCCCCGAAAAATATACGTCACAGGTCAAAGTAGGCACACAGCTTACGTTTACGACTTCCGATTCCGAAGAAGAACATATCGCTAAGATTTATGCCATAGAACCCCAGGTGGAAATAGCCACCCGGACTTTAAAAATGAGGGCCATTGCAGAAAACCGGGACGGGAAACTTTATCCCGGAACCTACGCCAACGTGATACTCCCCTTAGAAACCGTTGACGATGCCTTGCTGGTGCCTACGGAAGCTTTAATACCGGTACAAAACGGAAAGAAAATATTTATTTCCGAAAACGGTAACGCCAAAGAAGTAGATGTAGAAGTCGGGGCCCGTACGGGCAGTTCGGTACGTGTAGTTTCTGGATTACATGCCGGCGATACCGTTCTTACATACGGGGTAATGGCGTTGAAAAACGGTACGCCCGTCACTATAAAATTTAATGTATCCGAAAGCCTGAATGCCGAGAAATGAACCTATCTACCTTAAGTATAAAGCGTCCGGTGCTTACGATTGTAATGAACGTATCCATAATTCTTTTTGGGATTATTGGATACACCTATTTGGGCGTTCGTGAATTTCCATCCATCGATCCCGCTCAGGTATCCGTCCGCACGAGTTATGCGGGAGCTAATGCTGATATTATCGAATCACAGATTACCGAACCCTTGGACAAGGCCATTAATTCGATAGATGGTATACGCAATATTACCTCTTCCAGCATTCAGGGATCCAGTTCCATCAGTATCGAGTTTAATTTGGACAAGGATCTGGAAGCTGCGGCGAACGACGTACGCGACAAGGTATCACAGGCCGCACGCAGCTTGCCCGAGGATCTTGATTCCCCGCCCGTCGTCTCGAAAGCCGATGCCGATGCCGATCGCATTCTTTCGATGACGGTACAGAGCGATGGCAAGAACATTTTGGAACTTTCCGATTATGCCGAAAACGTGCTTTCACAGCGAATAGAGACCATACCGGGCGTCAGCGGCGTTCAGATCTGGGGGCAGCGAAGGTACGCTATGCGCCTGTGGATCGATCCGTTGAAATTATCTTCGTACGCACTTACCGTTGCCGACGTACGCAGCGCGCTATTGGCACAGAACGTTGAACTTCCTTCAGGTAAGCTTACAGGTGACAATACCGAACTAACGGTCAAG
>NZ_JBGTHY010000171.1:0-6139 GCF_041745955.1 Pricia sp. | reverse complement strand
AGGATATGGACGAATGGACGTTTATCAAACCCAAGCAGTGGTACTTTCAAGGCTCGAACGCCCCCGCGGCTTTCAATTATAGGGATTCCGTGCTTTACGTCGCCGGAGACCCTTCGGGCTCTATGAGCGTATTGTATTCGGGTCATCCACAAGATGGGGAATGGGAGGCCACGCCAGCCATTTTGAACGATCTGCAGGATCCCGCACTATTTATCGACGATGACGGACAGGGCTATCTATATTGGGGTTCCTCCAACAAATTTCCCATCCGGGCCCGGAAATTGGATAAGGAAAAAAGGTTCAGGCCTTCGGAGCAAGTCCATGAACTTTTTAATCTTTCCCCCGAAAAACACGGTTGGGAACGCTTCGGCGAAAACCATTCCGACACCGAACTGAGCGGCTATATCGAAGGGCCGTGGATGACCAAGCACAACGGCAAGTACTATTTGCAATATGCCGCTCCCGGAACGGAGTTCAACGTCTATGGCGATGGCGCTTATATGGGCGATTCGCCTTTGGGGCCGTTCGAATATGCACCCAACAATCCCTTTTCGTACAAGCCGGGCGGTTTTATAAACGGGGCAGGACATGGGAGTACGGTCGAAGGGCCTGGTACCCAATTTTGGCATTTCTCGTCCATGGCCGTGAACGTAAATATTGGATGGGAACGCCGAATCGGCATGTTTCCGTCCTTTTTTGATACCGATGGATTGTTATATTCCGACACCTCTTTTGGTGATTATCCACATTATGCGCCCTCGGTAACCGATAAAAAAGGCGAATTTACCGGATGGATGCTCTTGTCTTACAAAAAATCGGTAAAAACTTCCTCCCAATTCGAGGACTATGGGGCCAATGCCCTGACGGACGAAAACGTCAAAACCTTTTGGATCGCCAAGGAAAACAATACCGATCAATGGGTCGAAATCGATTTGACCGAACCCGGCTTGGTACATGCCGTGCAGGTCAATTACAACGACTATAAATCCGATATATACGGAAAGATTCCGGGACTGTACCACCAATACACCATTGAAGGTTCATTGAACGGAACGGAGTGGTTTACTTTGGTGGACCGGAGCACCAACAAAAAGGATGTTCCCAACGATTACGTGGCCTTGGAAACTCCTAAAAAGTCAAGGTTTATCCGATATAAAAACATACATGTGCCTACCCCCTATCTCTCTATTTCGGATATCCGTGTCTTTGGCAAGGGCTACGGAAAAGCCCCAAAGACCGCAAAAGGCCTAGCTGTCGTCAGAAATGACAAAAGACGTGGTGCCGAAATCACTTGGAAACCGGTGCAAAATACCCAAGGCTACAATTTGTTATGGGGCATTGCGCCCGACAAACTTTACAGCTCTTGGTTGGTCTACGACACTACTTCCGTTACCCTAAGGTCCTTGAATTCCGAACAAAAATACTATTTTGCAGTCGAGGCTTTTAATGAAAACGGTGTTGGGGAAAGAAATTCCGTGATGAAATTTGGATTAAAGGTCTTACCTTAAGAACTCAAAAAATAAATAATGTCGAACAAGATTTTTTTGGGTGCAATACTTTTGGCCTTCTTTCTTCACAATCAGGGGCTGTGCCAAGATAGCAAATGGTTCAAGGGAAACCTGCACGCCCATTCGTATTGGAGCGACGGAGATCAATTTCCGGAAATGATCATGGAATGGTACAAGTCCAACGAATATGATTTTACGGTACTCTCCGATCATAACACTTTGGCAGAGGGCGAAAAATGGATAACCTTATCCGAGAAAGAATATCTACAAAAAGGCTTTAGAGACTACCTTAAAAAATATGGAGAGGACTGGGTAACCCATAAATTGGATAGCGAAGGCCACACGAAAGTGAAATTGAAGACCTTAAAGGAATATAGGCCACTTTTCGAAGAAGATGGTGAATTCTTGATAATTCAATCCGAAGAATTGACCACTAACTTTGGGGATAAGCCCATCCACATTAACGCGACCAATATCCAACAGAAAATAGATCCAAGGAACGGGGAAAGTGTCACCGAAGTTATCCAAAATAATATCGATGCCATTTTAGAACAACGCACAAGGTTACATGTGCCGATTATGCCCCATATCAACCACCCGAACTTTGGGTACGGTATTACCGCCGATGATTTTATCCCCTTGCACGATGTGCGTTTTTTTGAGGTATACAACGGCCATCCCGCTGTACACAACGAAGGCGATTCGACCCATTTGGGCACCGAAGAAATGTGGGACTTAATAAATAATTCTTATCTACAGGAAAAAAAACCTTTGTTATACGGAGTGGCCACCGACGACAGTCATCATTACCATCGATTTGATAAAAGTTATAGCAATTCCGGAAGGGGCTGGTTGATGGTCAGGACAGATTCCCTAAAAGCCTCCAGCATTATCGAGGCCATGGAAAAAGGTGATTTCTACGCCTCTACGGGAGTGGTATTAAAGCATTTGGAAATCGGTAACGACCGCCTAAAAATTGAAGTAGTTTCCGAGCCTGGGGTGCATTACGAAATTCAGTTGATTGGCAGGGATGCCACCTCAAAAACATCCCAAATAATAGAGAAGGTGAAAGGTACCAAAGTAACTTTCACATTTCCAGACGGGTATATATGGGTAAGGGCCAAGGTCATATCGGACAAAACGAACCAAAACTTTTTTGACGAGACCGAATTTGAAAAAGCCTGGACCCAACCCATAATCCCAAACCCGAACTGATATGAAACTCCAAAAATATAGGGCTATCGCCCTTTTGATAGGCCTAGCTCCTTTTATGGCACAAGGCCAAAATACCATCCCCGAGGTGGAATCACTTTTGCAAAAAATGACCCTAGAGGAAAAAATAGGCCAGCTGAACCTATTGACCCCGGGTGGCGGTGTGGCGACCGGTTCCGTGGTGAGCGATGATGTCGAGGGCAAAATCAAGGCGGGCGAAGTGGGCGGTATCTTTGGGGTTACAGGTCCCGATAAGGTGCGAAAGGCGCAGGAAATCGCTGTCAACAGCTCCCGTTTAAAAATTCCCCTACTTATCGGTGCCGATGTAATCCATGGGTATAAGACCACCTTCCCGATACCTTTGGGCAGCGCTTCGAGCTGGGATATGGATCTGATAAAACAATTGGCCCGGACCGCAGCGAAGGAAGCCACCGCCGACGGCATCAACTGGAATTTCTCCCCCATGGTCGATATCGCCCGCGATCCCCGTTGGGGCCGAATCGCCGAGGGAGCGGGCGAAGACCCCTATCTGGGCTCGGCCATCGCGACCGCAATGGTACAAGGCTATCAAGGCACCGATCTTACGCAACCCAATACGATGCTCGCCTGTGTAAAACATCTGGTGCTTTACGGCGCCGCGGAAGGTGGTCGCGACTACAATTCGGTGGACATGGGCAAGGTAAAGATGTTCAATCAATACCTACCGCCCTACAAGGCAGCAGTCGACGCGGGGGTGGCCAGTGCCATGACCTCCTTTAACGACATCGACGGCATTCCCGCCTCGGCCAACAAATGGATGATTACCGATCTTTTACGCAAACGTTGGGGCTTTCAAGGCTTTGTAGTTTCCGATTATACTTCCGTCAACGAAATGACCGCCCATGGCCTTGGCGACCTTCAGACCGTTTCGGCCCAAGCTCTTAACGCGGGACTCGACATGGACATGGTCGGGGAAGGCTTTTTGACTACGCTTAAAAAATCACTGGACGAGGGTAAAGTAACCGAGGAGCAAATCACCACTGCCTGCCGACGCATCTTGGAAGCCAAACATACATTGGGGCTTTTTGAAGACCCTTTCCGTTATTCGGATGAAAAACGCCCTGAAAAGGACATCCTGACCGTCGAAAACCGAAAGTTGGCCCGTAAGGTGGCGGCGCACAGTTTTGTCCTCCTAAAAAAACATCGGAATACCCTTCCGTTAAAAAAAACGGCCAAAATCGCCCTTATAGGTTCCTTGGCCGATAGCCGCAACAATATGTTGGGCACTTGGGCACCAACCGGTGAGCACAAATTGGCGGTTACCGTATTGGAAGGCTTTAAAAACGTTGCACCCGAGGCTACGATTACCTACGCCAAGGGCGCCAATATTACAAACGATACTGTCATGGCCAAAAACGTAAATGTTTTCGGACCAAAAATAGAAATCGATGAACGTTCCCCCGAAACGCTTTTAAAGGAAGCCCTTGAAGTGGCCAATGCCTCCGATGTGCTGGTTGCTGTGGTCGGTGAGGCTTCCGAAATGACCGGGGAAGCCGCCAGCCGAACGGATTTATCGATTCCCGATGCCCAAAAGAAACTGATCCGGGCCTTGGCAAAAACGGGCAAACCTTTAATACTGGTTTTGATGAGCGGTCGCCCCTTGACCATGGAAACCGAATATGCACTTCCCGTAAGCATTCTTCAAGTCTGGCATCCGGGCGTGGAAGCCGGTAACGCCATTGCCGATGTCATCTTTGGGGATTACAATCCCTCCGGAAAATTGACGGCCACTTGGCCCAGGAACGTTGGACAAATCCCCATTTATCACAGCATGAAAAATACGGGACGGCCGATCGAATCCGAGGAATTCCAAAAATTCAAATCCAATTATCTGGATGCGACCAATTTGCCATTGCTTCCTTTTGGTCACGGGCTAAGTTATACGGAATTCGAATATTCCGACTTGAACCTGAACCAATCCGAAATCGCTGCCGGTGAATCGTTGAAAGTTTCCGTAAAACTAGAAAACAGCGGCAACTACGATGGCGCGGAAGTAGTTCAGCTGTATCTACGGGATGTCGTGCGCAGTATCACCCCACCGATGCGACAGTTGAAAGGCTTTACAAAGGTTTTCCTGAAAAAAGGCGAAACCAAAATCGTGACCTTGGAACTGAAACCCGAAGACTTGAAATTTTACAACAGTGAATTGGATTTTGTGGCCGAGCCCGGTGATTTTGAGGTGTTTGTGGGAACAGATTCCAATGCCGGCCTAAAAGCATCCTTCAACCTGAAATAAAATCTTTTTTTGTTAGACAATCTGACATATTACAATCCTATTACGTAAACCAACGCCATGGTGCAGAACCTGGAACTTTGCACAGACTTTCCTCGATTTCGCAGACCTTCGGGGAATTTGAAAAAGCCCCTCGGAAAAAAGTCCAAAGGGCCTTTAAGCTGTTCGATAAATTAAGGGGTACGCAAATTCGGTGATTTTGGATAATTTGAAATATCTTGGTTGCTCCAACCGTTAGTGATTTAAAGATTATTTTTGCAGCGAAGTTCGAGGTCTTGAACATCTTGACACCCAAACAAAACGACAACATCACCAATGATCTCCAAAATTGTCACCCTGCCCCGGAACAAAACGTCGGCACAAACCAGTTTGCCTCTACCCTACCTTGCTCAATACCACTTTGGTGGATATGGCAAACGGCCGGCTTCAAACCGTAGAGCGTTCGTTGGAGGTCGGCATGATTCGATACATTCCGACGATTTGGGTCTAGCTTGCCAACAGAATAAGGAAAGGAATAAAATAACGAACTGCGATGCAACAGGTAAAGACCCCATGGGGAAACCGCTTCTTCTTTGACCTTTTTAAAACGGGTTACGTGTCGCCGTTCTATCAACTCCCCGTCCGTAATCGTTTGACGGACGATGTTCTCTTTGATGAAACCGGTCAACAACATCCGAATCAAGAAGATGTTTCCGTTATTTGGGATATCCCCGAATATCTTGAAGTCCATTTAACAGACTTGGGACCCAATATAAAAGTCACCAAAATCAGGCAGTACCAAGGATACTTGATGAATCTATCCCCCTTCAAAAACCTCGACGGATTCCTGGCCAAACAACTCAGTTCCCGAAATAGAAAAAAACTACGATCCAAAAAACGCAATTTGGAATCGGGGCACGACATCCGCTACGCTTTCTATTTTGGGAACATCGATAAGGAGGAATACAATCGGCTTTTTGACGCTTTTTACAGCTTTTTGGAAGAACGCTTCGAGGAAAAAAAGACCGTAAACAACAATTTAGGTAAATGGGACTATTATCGTGAACTTGTATACCCCATGATCCTTGAAAAACGCGCTTCGCTGTTCGTGATCTATGATAAAGACAACCCGATTACTATAGGAATGCAATTTCACCTATCCAGAAGC
>NZ_JBGTHY010000170.1:0-13413 GCF_041745955.1 Pricia sp. | reverse complement strand
GATGCGTAAAGTACGGATCCAAGATCCGGGCGATACCATTTTCTTGGAGAACCAGTTGGTGCATAAAGATGATTTCATTACGGAAAATGACGAAATCTACGGCAAGAAAGTGGTTGTGGACAAAGGCGAATCCGATACCCTAAAAGAAGGTCAAATCATTACGGCCAGGGAACTTCGGGACGAGAATTCCATTTTAAAGCGTTCCGATAAGAACGCAGTGGAAGCCAAGGATGCGATTGCCGCTACGGCCACGCCGATTCTTCAGGGAATCACCCGTGCCTCGTTGCAGACGAAATCATTTATTTCGGCCGCTTCGTTCCAAGAGACGACCAAAGTATTGAACGAAGCCGCGGTAAGCGGTAAGATTGATACCTTGGAGGGGCTGAAGGAAAACGTAATCGTCGGGCACAAGATTCCCGCCGGTACCGGTATGCGCGACTATGAGAACATTATCGTAGGTTCTAAACAGGAATATGATGAGATCATGTCCCGCAAGGAAGCCATGAAATTCTAAATATAGAAATAAACCAAGAACCAAGAAACCTGCCGGCTGGCAGGCTAGACCTGATGTAGAGGTAACTTTGTCCAACGTCTTGGTTCTAGTCTCTTGGTTCTATTTTAAAGATCCCATCATGGCCGAAAAGGAAGACAAACAAAAACAGATCAACATAGAACTGGATGAAAAAACGGCTGAGGGAATTTATTCCAATTTGGCGATCATTAATCATTCCGTATCCGAATTTGTGGTCGATTTTATCAGTATGATGCCCGGGGCGCCAAAGGCGAAAGTTAGGAGCCGTATAGTTCTAACCCCGCAACATGCCAAGAAGTTCTTAAAAGCCTTGAACGACAATGTACATCGCTTTGAAAAGGCTCATGGTACGATAAAGGATTATGAGCAGCCCCCGATTCCGATCAATTTCGGACCTACGGGAGAGGCGTAGGAAATTTTTTCGATCATCTAAAAAGTAAAGCCCCTTGCAATTTTGCAAGGGGCTTTACTTTTTAACAAAGTCTTATGCGTTAAAGTGGATTAGGCTAACATCTATAATCCGCAATACGTGCGTATATACGTCAAGAGCGAGACCTTTTGGCTAGTTGACTATAATTCATGGGAATTCAATTTGAATATGTTTCATTTTCCGAACTATATCGATGGCGTCAATATTCCCTCTTTTTGGGATAGTGAATTTCGTCAAAATTTATCTTATTGCAAATTCCTATACGCCAACTTTGAGATATCTAAAAAAGCCCTTTTTATTTTTAGTACTATTTTTAATAAGCCTTATTATCTATGCACTCCAAAATACCAATGAAAATATACATAGTTCAAGTCCAGCTGAAGTAACGGTCGATATTATGGGCAATGGCAGGGACAGTATGCCAACAAAAAAAATAGAACGGGACGGGCCTGGTGTTTCCGACACGATATCCCCGAATTGACAAAAACCGTTCAATTCATCCTTATGCGGATAGCGATATCTCTAAGGAAACATCCGTTTCGACGATCATTCGTTCGCTCAATCCCTTTATCGAGCTGCTTTTGTTACCTTGTAAAAATATTTTAACACCCCCCGTAGAATGAAAAATATAGTTATAATAGGAGCTTCGGGACACGGATCCATGATATTGGACTGTGTTGAGAAGCAAGGCCGATATAACGTTTTAGGATTCGTGGATTCCTTTAAGGAAAAGGGAACGATACAGAACGGATACGAAATTTTGGGTTGCGAACTCGACCTTCCCCGTCTAACGGCAAAATTCGATCTTCACGGCATAATTCTCGCTATCGGAAATAACTGGACAAGAAAAAACATGGCGGACAGAATTGGCGATATCGCGCCTGACCTCCGTTTTGTTACCGCGATTCATCCCAGTGCCCTGATCGGTAAGGATGTGAAGATTGGTAGTGGCAGCGTTATCATGCCTGGGGCCATAGTGAACGCTAATTCAAGGATTGCGGATTTCTGTATCCTGAATACAAAATCATCACTGGGTCACGACGGTCGAATGGAAGAATTCTCCAGTATCGCGTCTGGGGTATGTACAGGCGGTAATCTTACCCTAGGTCGGTTTTCGGCCGTATCGCTCGGGGCCAATATTATAGAAAATATCACCGTCGGGGAACACAGTGTAATCGGTGCCGGTTCATTGGTGGTCAAAGATGTTGGGGGTTATTCCGTAGTTTATGGCTCCCCGGCCCGCTTCATAAGAAAAAGAGGTGTTACGGATCCCTATCTGAGCAGTGATAGGAAATTTTCGGACCTAACTGCGTTACCGATGAAAATATAGAGGGCATAATTCTTTTTTCATAATCCGTCAAAGGGGGCCGTTCGGACCTTTCTTTTTTAGGTCTATTCCAAAAATAGGACAAAATTTCCGGTATAAATCCATTTTATACTGATTATCAAAAAATTACAATTTTTCTGAATCAATTGTGATTCTTTGTATTTGCTCAAGCAATTTCTTGAAAGTAGGGCTTCTTTTTAATCCTTTCTCCATTCGATCCGATAACAATAGATGAAAATCATGATTAGCCTCTATAATAACAGGTCCATTTGAAGTTATAGCAACGTCCCAACCCAAAAGAGGAAATTTAAATAAAGAAGCAGCTTGAGTAACTATTTTTTTAACTTGACTGTAATGAGGGATTTGTAAATTATCAAAAATTATTCCTGTATCAGGGTGTCTAAAAAAAATCCCCCCGCCATTGTCAATGAGTTGAATCCCCTCAGCATACGTTTTGCCCGTTTCTTTATTAAATGATACTACAATCCCTCCGATATGGGCATTATCTATAATGGCTCCATTTCTTCCAATCCTAATAAATCCGGATAAAATTTCCGACTTATTTTCTTTATTTTTATAAGTAACTACCCTTAAAGTATTTACACTGGAATAGTTTATCCTTCCTAAATCTTCATGTTGTTTTATTAATTCTTGGAATATAAATGCTTTGGAAAACACCAGGTCAATTAAATTATCCGCTATTTTTCGATGTGTATTTTTGTCTATAACGAAAATATTTTCTCCCCTAATTCCATCAATAGGTTTGCAAAAGATGTGTTCAATTTTTTCTTCATTAAAAACCTTTTCCAAAAAGGAGAAAAAGTCATTTTTAGTTTCTATTTCAAAAAAATCTTCTTTATAGGTAAACCTGTTTTTTGAGTTATGAAAGAAAATTTGTGGGGTAGGAATATTGTTTTTAACTAAAAACTCTTCAAATAATAATTTGTTTTCTAGTAACACAATTTGTTCTTTGGCATGTGAATAAGACCATTGAAGTAATCTATTATTTTCTTTGAGGCTTAAATAATCATTATAATTAGTGACGTTTTTTCGGTACATTAAATGAGAAATATAATTTAGAGGCAGTTCTTTTCTTGAAATACCAAGAGTCGCAAATTCTTTGATAATTTGAAGCCATTTTTTTTTGTTCTTATCTCTTAAAAGGAATAAGAGCATTTGTTTTTTTCTTCGAGATATCATAGAAGTATATTTAAACTTTTTTTGTTCTTCTTTTTAAATTTTTCATAGCGATTACCATGAATGCCATATAGTTGGTTTCTTTATAGCGGATAATAAATAATTTATCTCTAAGTTTGTTCATAGAATGTTAACATACAAGCATACTATCGTATTGCTATGAACATACTCATTAGACCAAAAAAAATATTGGGTGTATTGCTCATTATCATTCTATTCCTTGAAATAGCAAATAGTATCGGTTTGGTCTTCTATTTTAATGATAATACTATTAATTGGCTTTTTAATTTATTTAACATAAGAACGGAGGGGAACATTCCCGCCTATTATTCATCAACTACTATTTTATTTGCTTCTTTCTTACTCGGTTTTATTTCATTATTTCGAAAGATTAACGGATTGAGTTATTCCTTATGGCTAATTCTATCTATTATATTTTTCTATTTATCCATTGACGAAGCAGTTCAGCTTCATGAAAGAGTAGGAGTTATTATTGATAACAACTTTAATTTAAAGGGTTATTTATCTTGGGGATGGGTAATTCCTTATGGAGTATTGTTTATCATTTTCGCAACAGTTTATTATTTCAGGTTTCTCCCACAACTTTCGAAAAAAATCTTTTGGTTGTTTATAATTTCGGGCGCAATATATGTATTTGGAGCCATTGGCGTTGAAATGTTAGGCGCTAAAAATTATCACTCCGATGATTTTTCTGAAGTTACACATGCTATTTGTTACAGTATTGAAGAAGGTCTTGAAATGATAGGCATAGCCTTATTTATTTATACTTTATTGCTATATATAAAAGAGGAAATAATTATTACAGTGAAAAAAATAGCCTAAAACTTATCGCTGTTTTTCAAAATCCAATTGCCCCATCCTAGAATTGAAGACTTACTCGTTTCTTATGGTATCCTCGTCAAGTAGCATACTGACAAAATAGCCCCGGGCCCAAAAATGGTTATCCCCCAATGGGGCCTCTGTTTCAACTTGGACTGAACCCTTTTTTCGTCACTTTCATTGTATTCAGGACTTTTTTCCGTTTTCCGGAAGACAATAGGGGTACTTCGTCAACATAGGTCACGTGTATCTTTGCGTCCTCCCCAAGATACCCTATGAATTCTTCGATAAGCTCTTTCTCTCTTTGAAACTTTTCTACGGCATTCAGTTTAAATTTGTATTCTTTCCTAGACATTTGGATAAATTGATACTGGGCCAATTCAATGTACTTCCACATACTATTGGTAATAGTGAACGAGGAAACAACTTCGCCCTTGGTGTTATATATGGCGTCCATTTTCCGGCCCTCGATCTTTTGGAATACCTGATGGGTCTTCCCATTCTTTTCAGATTTCCCCAATATACCGAGGTCACCCGTATCGTAACGTATTATCGGCATGGCCCTGTTGAACAGATCGGTGACCACTATCCGTCCCATTTCGCCTTCCTTAACAGGAATATTCTCGTGCAAATCAAGAATTTCGATGTGATAACTGGCCAAATTGACCAAAAAATCGTTTCCTGACCACGAGGTCTGCTGTGCAAACATTCCGTTCTCGAGATTGGCATATCGCGATACGACCGGGCAGTTAAAATAGGCGCCCAAAGTTTTTTTGGTAGGTCCGTCCAAGGATTCCGACATGGCGATGATGGAGATAACATTAGCCTTCGACATATCGGTCGGGTTCCGCTCCAAATATTTGACGATGCGATCCAATGCCGAGGCATAGCCCAAAATACTTTTTGGGGAAGTGTCTGTTTTAACGCTATCTAAAAGCGCCTTGATTTTATCATCGTCAAGTTTGAATACATCTATTGGAACGATATTCTGCATTTTTTTGGTCAGTTGGCTTTTGCTATTTTGGGCGTTCCATATTTTCAGGTAGAAAAACTTGGTTCCCCAAGCATGCCCGACCGATTCCCAAAAAAAGTGTACGTCCGCAGTATGCCGCCGCTTCTTATCGACGTTGTGAAGAACGGTAAAGGGTGTTCCCGTGGATCCGCTGGTGGTAGCTTTGAACGTTTTTTTATCCGCGTATGCTTCCGAACGAAATAGGTTGGAATGGGCCCTGATCAGGTTTTTGTCCACCACCGGAAATTTGTCCAATTTGGTATCCGTTATCCCAAGCTTCCGATAATAGGGAACGGTATCTATGCAATGCCGTAAGATTTCGGACAGGTATTTTTCCCTTTCCCTTACGGAATGATCGGATTCATGATCGTCGTTGATTTTTTCTATGGCCTCGTAATGTTTTCGAACCTTAGATCCCTTAATCCAGTCCTTAAGCCAAAAAATCGTTTTTCTAAGTGTCCGGGGCATATAAAGTTAATTTTTGTGGACAGGGTACAGTAAGAATACAGTTACAAAGAACACCTGGTTTTTAATATAATCTAAAAGACCTTTTCTGAACGGCCGGTAGAAGGCGAATAACAGCAGGCCCGTTACTGCCAGTAAAACTGCAGCATAAATAGGGTACTGAAGTTCTTC
The DNA here is from genome assembly GCF_041745955.1 of Pricia sp. Classification (NCBI taxonomy): domain Bacteria; kingdom Pseudomonadati; phylum Bacteroidota; class Flavobacteriia; order Flavobacteriales; family Flavobacteriaceae; genus Pricia; species Pricia sp. The sequence continues at coordinate 7,439 of NZ_JBGTHY010000170.1, read as the reverse complement.
GAAAGTGGCATCGATAAGGGCAAGTATCATATTTGTTTGAATGGGTTAGGCAAAGTACAAATTTTCAAGTAGTAAATGGAGATTGGCGAACAAATGAAATCCCTTCTTCGATAAGAGGATCGAACAATGGGTTCAATCGTTTTGTAAGTAATCCATGCGCTTGAATCCGGACAATATAGCTATCTTTAGACCTTGCCACGTTACGGGAAAGACTCCCGAACCCACATAAAATGTAATGCAATGCAATTTGAAGACCCGGGGAGAATCAAGGTTTTTTTAATGGATCCCAACAAGAAGAATTCTTTCAAGATGTGTAAAGAGGTACTTGTGCTTTGGATGACCAAGAAGGAGGTACCGATGTACTATTTCAAGCACCTCTATAAAAAGGACATCAAAAACTACAGGGATTACCTTGCACCAAAGGAGGTCCGTACCATCCACGCCAGTAAGAAACTTCACAAATCAGAGTACACGTCCATTTTAAGCAACAAACTGAATTTTGCCCTGTATTGTGAAAAGGCCGCGCTGAGTACCCCGGCGCTCATCGGACATAATTTTGGCCGCAGTTTCTTTTCGGGTAAAGGAATCCAGAAAATTTCTAGTAAAGGGGAATTGGTAGATTTTTACGCGGAAATTTTCGGAGCTACCGATACCCAGGCCATTTTTTTCAGGCCATTGGCACTAAACGGAGGGCAGGGATGTTTCAAATTGGATCGGGATGGATTTTCACAGCAATTGGAGGCTCAGTTCAAAAACCTGTTGAACGGCGATTACACGCATACCGAGGCCATAACGCAGCATCCCGACATAGATGATATCTACTCAAAATCGATTAACACCCTTCGGATACTGACCTATATCGACGGCGGGAACATAGATATCATCTCTTCCTTTATACGTATCGGGGCAGGGGGCAGTATAGTCGATAACGGGTCGTCGGGGGGATTGTTCGTTGGTATAGAACAAGAATCAGGCAGGTTGAAACGAACTGGGTATCGGGATATGAAATTCGGGGGCGGGGAATTCGAAAAGCATCCCGATAGCGGTTTCAGGTTCGTGAATTTTCAAGTTCCATTTTTTAAGGAGGCCTGTGAACTGGCCATAGACGGTGCAAGATATATCCCCGACGGTTTCATTGGATGGGACATAGCCCTGACCCCTTTTGGGCCTACGATTATCGAGGGGAACGAAGACCCCCATCTTTTTATGTCCGATTTGGCGTATGGGGGACTGCTGAAAAATCTGCAGATGAAAAAAGTAATGGCCCGGTTATAGTGATGAAGCGATTACTTAATTAAACCGGCGCTCTAGTCGAAATCCGAGGTACACGTAATTAAAGAACTGCAAACTGCCCTAATTTGACGAAATCGATCAAAAATTTCAGTGATTACATAGCCAGCTTTTATGCGAATTTTTTAAATTTCGAAGTAGGATAAAAAACAGGAAATATAATGGAATATAGAACACTAGGAAACACAGACTTAAAAATCTCCTCGATCACTTTTGGCGCTTGGGCCGCCGGCGGATGGATGTGGGGCGGCAGCGATAACAACCAGGCCATCAAGGCCATACGGGATGCCCATGAAAATGGGGTTACTTCCATTGATACGGCACCCATTTACGGCATGGGCGCCAGCGAGAAAATCGTGGGCGAGGCCATTAAGGATATCCCAAGGGACAAAGTACAACTACTGACCAAATTCGGAATGCGATGGGATTCGAAGAAGGGTGAATTTTACTTCCAAAGCAAGGATAACGACGGTAAGGAAGTCGATATTTACAAATATGCGGGCAAGGAAAGCGTAAAACTAGAAGTCGAGAACAGCCTAAAACGCTTGGGCACCGATTATATCGACCTCTATCAAATACACTGGCCCGACGTCACCACACCTATTCAAGAGACCTTCGAAGCGGTTGCGGAACTTATCAAGGAAGGAAAAATCCGCCATGCAGGCGTATGCAACTATACGGTTGAACAGATGAAGGAAGCCGAAAAGTATGTGAACGTAGTTTCCAATCAAGTACCTTTCAGTATGGTCAATCGCGATATAGAAAAGGAAGTAGTACCCTTCTGTCGTGAAAAAGGGAAATCTATATTAGCCTATAGTCCGATGGAAAGAGGGCTACTTACCGGAAAGATGAAGCCAGGTCAAGAATTCGACAAAGGCGACCATAGGGCAGACAATCCGTATTTCACCGATGAGAGTATCACCAAGACCAATACGTTTCTGGAAAAAATCAGACCCTTGGCCAAAGAAAAAAATGCGACGCTGGCCCAATTGGTTTTAAAATGGACCATTGAACGCCCCGGTATCACGATTGCCTTGGCCGGGGCACGAAACTCCGAACAGTCCGTTCAGAATGCGGGGGCGGCCGACCTTGAATTGAGTTCGGAGGAAATCGATTTTATCAATGGTGAGTTGAAGAAAATTTAGTAGGGTCAGATTAAACTCCAATTTTGTAAAAGGCAACCGGAATTACTTATTCTTGCGGGACGAGTATCACGCGCGTAGCCATACCACTTTATTCAAACTCCGAAACAAAATGTAATTTTACACTAGGGTATTTCTGCTGCGTCATCTGCAAAGAAAACTGGGAATCGGCCAAAAACACCAATTGCCCCTGTTTATCGACGGCCAGAAATTTCTGTTTTACCCTTTTAAAATCGACAAATTCCTCATTTTTAGGGTCTTTTGGGTCCACCCAGCAGGCCTTGTAAACGGGGAAGTTGTCATAGGTACATTTGGCGCCATATTCGTGCTCCAAGCGATATTGTATGACCTCGAACTGTAGGGCGCCTACGGTACCGATTACTTTCCGCCCGTTCATTTCCAAGGTAAATAATTGCGCCACGCCCTCATCCATTAATTGGTCGATACCCTTATAGAGCTGCTTCGATTTCATGGGGTCGGCATTGTTGATATACCGAAAGTGCTCTGGCGAAAAACTGGGAATACCTTTATAGTGCAGTTCCTCGCCCTCGGTAAGCGTATCACCGATCTTAAAGTTGCCCGTATCGTGCAGGCCGACGATGTCCCCGGGATAGGAAATATCCACAATCTCCTTTTTCTCGGCAAAAAAGGCATTCGGACTCGAAAATTTCAATTTTTTGTCCTGCCGAACGTGCAGATAGGGTTTGTTTCTCTCAAAGGTACCGGAGACCACTTTTACAAAGGCCAATCGGTCGCGGTGCTTGGGATCCATATTGGCATGGATCTTAAAGACGAATCCCGTCATTTCCTTTTCATTCGCATCCACCATGCGTTCCTCCGCTTTTTTGGGCCGCGGCGAGGGAGCTATTTCAATAAAACAGTCCAACAGTTCGCGTACGCCAAAATTGTTCAGCGCGGAACCATAAAATACGGGATGCTGCTTTCCGGCCAAATAACTTTCGGTATCAAATTCCGGGTACACGCCCATGACGAGATCTAGGTTTCCCCTGAGATCTTTAGCGGCCTTGTTTCCCAAGATAGTATCAAGTTCTGGGTTGTTAATATCATCAAAGGCAATGGTCTCCTCAATATTTTTCTTGCTATTGCCGCTAAAAAGATTGATGTTCTTTTCGTAGATGTTATAAATGCCCTTAAAATCATAGCCCATCCCGATAGGAAAGCTAAGGGGCGTAACCGATAGTCCCAATTTCTGTTCCAGTTCGTCCAGCAGGTCAAAGGCATCCTTTCCCTCACGGTCCATTTTATTGATGAATACGATGATGGGAATATTGCGCATCCGGCAGACCTCGACCAGTTTTTCGGTCTGGGCTTCCACACCTTTGGCCACATCGATTACGACGATAACACTGTCAACGGCGGTTAGGGTCCGGAAGGTATCCTCGGCAAAATCTTTGTGTCCGGGGGTGTCAAGAATATTGATTTTTTTATCCTTATATAAAAAGGCCAAGACCGAAGTAGCGACCGATATACCCCGCTGGCGCTCGATTTCCATAAAATCACTGGTTGCCGTTTTCTTGATTTTGTTGCTCTTTACGGCACCGGCTTCCTGAATGGCGCCCCCGAACAAAAGCAGCTTTTCGGTCAAGGTCGTCTTTCCGGCATCAGGGTGCGATATAATTCCGAAAGTACGGCGTTTTTGAATCTGCTCCTTAAATGATTTCATTAAAAAAATTTGTGCAAAAATAACGTAAATATTGAAGTCATCCTGCCTTTTTGTCCGAAGGGATGGTTTCATATCACTCTAAACGAAATTCCTACAAATTTAGTAGCCGTCCTTCCAATTAGATACAGTCATAAAGACATTTCGTATTATTTATCTCTGCCTTTCGTAAAGGATTATTCATCCTTATCCCCCCCTTAATCACGTAAATTATCAAAATGAAATTCATTGAAAGTAAACGCTTCATCGAAAAAAACTGTTTTTAAAAGATTTTCGGACTATATAATTTAAAACAATTTGGAGATCGCAATTTTAAATTTATATTGCATAGCTATTATAGGTTGTTCCCAAATCTTACGCCTTACAAAAATTCCTACTTGCCATGGTGATTAGTTTGTTAAAACTAAACATATATGGAGAAAATTACTTTGTCGGATTTTAGGAAAAAAGTGTTTTATGGCCTCCCTTACATAATGGCCCTTGCGCTTTTTGGCCTAACCACTTCTTTTGACAGGAATCAACGCACTACCGTCCCTAATCCGATAGGCGATGATGTGGTCGGCACTGTCCCCCAAGGTGAAAATCCTATTCGCGGGAGTATGGTGATGATGGATATAGAGGGATGCGAATCGTTGGCACAAGAGGAACTCAGGACTTCCGATTTCGGTTTTCCGGATGGTGTACAAGACGGAAGCCTATCCGCCGAAAATGTCGATTTGAGCTCAAAATGGAACCTGCCCCCTGGAAGTATTATCGTCAGTGTAAGCGGGGCGAGCAGCAAAAGTAGCTTACAATTGTTCGAGGTCAATAGAAACCTTCCGGCGACCTTTACGTTTTCGGGTACCGTACCCGTAATGGTCGTTGCAGAACACTCCCCTAGGGTCGATGCTAATCGTAGAGATGGGATTTTGGCCCTTGACGGGGTCGAGTATATACAGACTACGGCCTTGCCTTCAGGAATTGTTTCGAACAATGAAGACGACAATTACTTTGTAGAAAACACTACGAATACCGCCATAGACGGACCCGAACGGTTCGTGTGGGAATCCCAATCCTTTGCGACCGAAATACAGTTTTATACCACTTCGGTTTTTCCGATTAATGGAATCCGTATTCGTTTGTCCCCGCAAATCTGTTTGGATACCGATGGAGACGGCGTACCCGATACCACCGATCTTGACGACGACAACGATGGAATTCTCGATACGGTCGAAGATGCCAATACCGATGGCGACAATGACCCTTTGACCGATCCCACCGATAGGGATGGCGACGGCTACCCGAATCATTTGGATATCGATGCCGACAATGATGGCATTCCCGATAATGTAGAGGCGCAGACCACACAGGGGTATATCGCGCCGAACGATGACGATGCCGCCACCTTACTGGAAAACAACGGAGTGAACTCGGCCTATGCTAACGGATTGGATCCGGTAAATACCGATAATGGGACCACTCCTGATTATTTGGACAGTGACAGTGACAACGATCTCGTACCGGACAATATTGAAGGCAACGATTTTAATTTTGACGGCATTCCAGATCAGACCTATACAGGCACCGATACCGACGGCGATGGGCTTGATGATGGCTACGAGGGCAGCGATATCAACGACGGCTTCGATGTCAACGACGAAATCGACGATCCTGCCAATAATCTGCCCAATACCGACACTATTGACGACGTCAACTACCGTGACATAGATGACGACCGTGATGGTATCGACACGACCGATGAAGATGCCGATGGTGATGGCGACCCCACCAATGATGATACTGACGGTGACGGCATCCCCGATTATTTGGACCCCACCGATGGCGGTCCCGATACCGACGGTGATGGTGTACCCGATTCCGCTGACCTTGACGATGATAACGATGGACTTTTAGATAGTACGGAGGATGCGAATCTTGATGGCGACGACGACCCGCTTACAGACCCTACCGATACCGATGGCGATGGTTATCCCGATCATTTGGATATGGATTCCGATAATGATGGGCTTCCCGATAACGTAGAAGCACAGACCACTGAAGGTTATGTACCTCCTAACGCTGATGATGAAACAACGTACGTGTCGAACAACGGTCTGAACTCCGCATATCCCGAAGGTATTGTCCCCGTAAATACCGATGGGGAAGATACCCCCGATTATATTGATTTGGATAGTGACAACGATACGGTGCCCGATAATAACGAAGGCAATGATTTCAATTTCGACGGGGTGCCGGACCAAACCTTTACGGGTACCGATACCGACGCTGACGGACTTGATGACGGCTATGAGCACGGTAGTGTCAACGATGGTTTCAACTTCAACGACGGTATTAACGATCCCGCGAACGATTTGCCCGATTCCGATGGTACAGATGATGTGAACTATCGCGACATAGATGTTGGTCCAGATCCCGATATAGACACCGATGGTGACGGTGTACCCGATTCTGTGGACCTCGACGATGACAACGATGGTATTCTCGATACGGTCGAAGACCCGAATATCGATGGTGATGATAATCCCTTGACCGATCCGTTGGATAGGGATAACGATGGTATCCCGAACCACTTGGATATCGATGCAGATAACGATGGTATTCCAGATAATATAGAGGCGCAGACGACCAACGCCTATATTCCGCCGAACGAAGATAATGAGGGAACCTATGAAGAAAACAACGGGTTAAACTCCGCATACCCAGAGGGTTTAGACCCTGTAAATACCGATGGCACCGATGATCCGGATTATATTGATAGGGATAGCGACAACGATCTAGTGCCCGACAATAATGAAGGTAACGATTTCAACTTTGACGGTACTCCCGATCAGGCCTACACCGATACGGATACCGATGGTGATGGATTAGACGACGCTTACGAGGGCAGCGATGTCAACGATGGTTTCGACGTAAACGACGAAATCGACGATCCCGCGAACGACCTTCCCGATACCGATGGCACCGAAGACGTAAACTATCGGGAAATCGATGACGACGGCGACGGTATCGACACCCCTGACGAAGACGGAAACAACAACGGCGACCCGATCGATGACGACGAAGATGGTGACGGCATTCCCAGCTATCTCGACCCCGAAGAAGTTACCGATACGGCCATAGTGGTCATGCAAATGGTTACTCCGAACGGAGACGGTAAAAATGAATTTTTGTGGATTGAGAATGTTGAACTGGCCCTGAACAACAGTCTACAAATTTTTAATAGATGGGGAATGCCGGTGTATCAAGGTAAGGACTACAACAATCAGAACAAGGTCTTTGACGGAAGATCACAGGGAAGAACGACCATAAACGCCCAAGAGTATTTA